>JAITKS010000055.1 GCA_031278315.1 Planctomycetaceae bacterium
GTGTTTCGTGTTTAAAAATAAATGCGAACTAAACACAATCCTGTAAATCCTGCAATCCTGTAATCCTGTCAAAAAAATTTCCGCTGATATATTACAAATTACAAAATCATCTTTCTCTGTGTTCTCTGTGGTTAATAAAAACAAAATAAGGTTAGTTAAAAATAAAAAAAGAATTTTAAAGTGTAATTGGTATATTACAAAAAATTTGTTGCCGAAATATTCTAATGATTATTCTGATTCTACGAAAATCCAACGTACTAAATAACATCTTATTGGATTACGTGTTCGGTCGGGATTTTGCGTTACTGTTATTCCGAGTTCGATAAGATTTTCAGTATCTTCGACATTATTTACATCAATAGAATAAAGCCAAAGAACATCATTGGCGTTTCCCTCGTTTATGACCGCTGTATCCTCAATTTTATCACTGTAACTTGAATTCGAACTTGATGTCTGGTTCGTGAGCGGTATATCTGTAACTGACTTCATTTCAATAATACCAAGACGAACTCTGGCAAGTATGTTTTCCGCTAGAAGCTCCGCTTGCGTAGTATCACGTGATTCTATCGCATTACGGAATGCAATGCGTCCCATTTCGTTGATTATCGCAAGACAACTGCCAAGTAATACAAGTGAAATCATCACCTCAACTATTGTAAGTCCGTAATAAATAATTTCGTCTTTTGTTTTATTCATTTTGTTACCTGCCCCAAAAAAATTTCAAAAAAAATTACAAGGTTTGTAAAAACACAAGTCATTGCGTCTCTACTTATCGGATTATAATTCTGACGTTTTTATGTAGGTCTAATGTAGAATAAATTTACTATTCTTTCGGATAGAGAATATTTTTAATTGTTGTAAAATTGAAATCGTTTAGTAATTTCTTTAATCTTTTTGTTGTTCGATTTAGATTTAGATAATGTCTAAAACGGCTTTTTAACGGTGCATTCGGGATTCGCGGTTGTAATGGATCTGTCTCCCATGGGTGAATGTAAAATACAAACGGCAGATTTTGTTTGTTCACTGTTTTTAAGCACATTTTCGTTACAAAATAAGGGAAAAATCTGAAATAACCGCCGCCTCCGACTGGTATATTTTGACCCAATATTTTTATTACCGCCGGCGGAAATTCCTGAATTGAACCTGCCGATGTTTCAATTGTATAAATTTCACGCGGTGCATTAGGATTACCATGTAAATCATGATAAATTGGGAATACACTGCTGTCATATTTGTATCCCGTTTCTGCTAATATTTGATGCGCCCAAGGTGTTCGTGAGACTATCGAAAAACTCGGCGCACGAAATCCAATTACCTCTTGCTGCGATTGACTGCATAAAATCTGACGTGATATTGTTACGTCATTACGAAAAGCTTCTTCTGTCTGCTCGTAAACAAGCTGATGACAAAAACCATGAGATGCAATTTCATGTCCGCGCGAAACTATTTCCGGTACAAGATCAGGATGACGTTCTGCTATCCAACCGAGAACAAAAAAAGTCGCTTTAACTGGTTTTATCGCTGATTCGAGTATATCGAGAATTCGGCGTGTATTGGTTACAACTCGCGATTCCCATTTATTCCAATCGCCGAATGAAATTATTCGTGCAAATGCACCAACTTGATAATAGTCTTCCACGTCAACTGAAAAAGCATTTTGCATATCAATTTTATTATAAATTAGTATAAATATGGTGATTTCAAAATTTATAATTTATTTTGCTATTTCGACAAATCTTGTTTCTCTAATTACTGTAACTTTGATTTCACCGGGGAATTGAATTTGTTCGGTTAATGCTTTGACGATTTCTCTACAAATTTTTGCTGCGTTTTCGTCGGTAGAAATTGATGAATTAAGCATAACTCTCATTTCGCGTCCGGCTTGAACTGCATAACTTTGCTCGACTCCGGGAAAACCGTTAGCGATTGTTTCTAACTCTTCCATTCTTTTTACGTAATTTTCGAGTGATTCACGTCTTGCACCGGGGCGGGATGCACTGCATGCGTCGGCTACAGCAACAATTATTGTGTAAGGATCTTCAAGACGTAAATCAATATGATGTCCGGCAGCTGCTTGTACTACTTCGACTGGTTCTCCGTAGCGGCGTAAAAAATCTGCGCCGATTTTTGGATGTCCGCCTTCGATTTCATGGTCAACAGCTTTACCTAAATCGTGCAGCAATCCGCAGCGGCGTGCTAAACTTTCGTTCAATCCAAGTTCGACTGCTATCATTCCCGACAAGAACGCAACCTCAATAGAATGACGCAAAACATTTTGACTGTAACTCGTCCGATAAGAAAGACGTCCCAAAAGATTAACAATGCGTTCATCTAAACCGAATATATTGACTTCTTGATACGCTTCTACTCCCGCTTTTTTGATAAATGATTGAATATCTTTGCCCGTTTCTTCTACGATTTCTTCTATTCGGGACGGATGTATTCTGCCGTCGGTGATAAGTCTATCGAGTGATATCCGCGCAATTTCACGGCGTATCGGATCGAATCCGCTGAGTAGAACGACGCCGGGAGTATCGTCGATAATAATGTCGATTCCTGTTGCTTTTTCGAATGCTCTAATGTTTCGGCCTTCGCGTCCGATTATTCGTCCTTTCATTTCGTCGTTGGGAATATCGACCGTGCATACTGTTGAATCTGATGTTTGCGGCGCAGCATAACGTTGCATCGACGAGAGAATTATATTACGCGTTATTGCTTCACACCGTTCTTTGATTTGTTTTTCATGACGTAAAATTATTGTGCCTGTTTCTTCGATTAATTCGGCGTTGAGCATTGTTAGTAATCGTTTGGTTGCTTCTTCGCGGTTTAATCCTGAAAATTCATGTAAAAGAATACGTTCTTTTTCGATCAATTTAGCTAAATCTTCGTTTCGCCGATTTGTGTCAACGATACGCTCGGCGAGTTTTCGTCTATTATTTTCGATTTGTTTTTCTTGTTTACGATATTCTTCGGCTTGTTTATCGAGAGTATCTTGACGTTTATCAAGCAGACGTTCCCGTTCATGTAATTCTTGACGAGCAACACGAAATTCAGCTTCAGTAGATTCTTTCGTATTTATTGCTTTAGTTTTAATTTCAATTTCTGCTTCTCGAATTTTATTTTCAGCATCAATTTCAGCTCGGCGCAATATCTCTTTGGCGTGATCGATAGAGTTCGCATATAATCTAGAATCCCAGAAACGAATCCCAAAATATGCAGCCGTTCCTGAAATCAATGCAGTTATAAATGCTGTTATGAATATTTCCTGATATCCCATTTAGTGATTATCCTAAAAATTTTTAATCGTCCGCAATTATAAGTGAATATACAACTCGGATTATTATCTAATGTGAAACCAAAATCTAAACTAGACTTGAATTCGAAAATCATAATTTCAGTAGAATTTTTAAAAAACATTACACGGAAAATCATAGAATAGGAAAAGAAAAAATTGTAAAAGAAACAGCATGTTAAACTATGTCTTATTATCTTTTGAATCCCAATTCGCAAATTAAAAAATCCGCCGAAATTTTACGTAATATAAATTTATTTTTGAAAACAGATTTCGAAAAAAAATAAGGAATAATAAAACAACGGCTATTCATTTATCTTTTTGTTTAACTTTGTTTTGCACGGTCTGTTTCATTATTGGAAAGCGGCAACTCGAATTGAAAATTCAAGTTCAAGTTAGAACAGTTTAAATGTTATTATTTTTTTCTCTTTCTGTATCGTTTCTGTATTGTTTATGTATTGTTTATGTAACTTATCCGTAAATAAGGGTAAGAATGATAACAAAAATTTAGAACGTTACAATAGTATGCTCATTGTACTTTAAAATTCGGTTTTATTTTTTGTAACGAAAAAGGTAACTATTCACGCATAAAAATAAATTCACCCTGAAAGAGCGGCAGGAAATAAAGACACGATTATTAGTGTATAGTGATTAGTTTGCATGCGGAAATTAACATCGGCTCTAATTTCGAATGATTAATTTGTATAACTGTACGACTTGTTTTCGGGTCATATCGATTGTTTCGTTGTTGCAGATAATGAAGTCAGCGAGTTGCTGTTTTTTTTCGATTGGCATTTGTGCAGCTTCTCGTAATTTGAGATCGTTTTCTGTCCAGTTTCGTTTGAGTATTCTTGCGGTTCTGTTTTCAAGTGTCGATTCGATAAAAACAATTTTATCTGTAATTTTATCGAATCCGGTTTCGAGTAAGAGCGGTGCATCGAGAACTATTAAATTATTCTCATTTGATTTCGGACTCGTTGTTATATCGTGTGTGATAAGTTGAATTTGTTCGGTTATGATTTTGGATATTCTAGGATGTAAAATTGAGTTTAGATATTTGAGTCCTTTTAATCCTGATTCAGATTGTGTAAAAACTATTCGGGCGAGAGCAGTGCGGTCAACGCAATTGGTTCCGTTTACGTTACAAATTACGTGTTCGCCAAAATATGATCGTATTTGTTCTAATATTGAATTATCGGCAAGAGATTCATGACCAATTATATCTGCGTCGATTAATTTCGCGCCGAGTTCTGCAAACATATTAGCTACTAAACTCTTACCGCAACCTATTCCGCCAACTAATCCTAAAATTATACGACACATTTTTGTATTTACTAAAAAAATTATTACAGCGTTTATTGACAATATTTGTAATATATCAGTAGATTTTTTTTCCGAATTGATATACTTTGAAACTCGGTTTTATTTTTTGTAACGAAAAATATAACAAACGAAAAAAATTTTTGTAGAGACTCAATATCTTGTGTCTCATTGTTGTGTTTCTACATATTCGGTTTTATTTATTGTAACGAAAAACGAATTTTCAAATGTGAGGAATACAACAATAACAATAATAGGAGAGATAATTATGAAATGTAATATTCAATGAAATATTACATATTTTAAAATCACACGTCAAGACGAATTTTAATCTAATATGAGCATAACACGGCATAACATGATTGCGGTCGTCTCGGCCTTATATTTATACATTTTTCGATTATAACTTGTGCAAACGGGATACCTGCGATCTTTACGAAAAGAGTTTTCAGAAGTTGCCTTGTATTCTTTTTGCAAATATTCTTTCACCAACTCATACAGACATCTGGACAAGTTGACATTGATATTAGATAATGCGCAACTTTGTTATTATTCCAGTTTAAAATTATTTCTTGTGATAAACTGTTTTCATTTGAATTTTCGGTTTTTAACTGCAATTGTCAGCGTGATACATATATTTTTTTTCAAATAAGAAATCATCAATCTGAAATTTGTACTGCCTTTTCGGAACGAATACAATTTTAACATTGGGCAATATATTACTGAATATTTTTGATATATTATTATTTTTATTTTTTTATTTTTTAACTTACTCTTACTTGGATTTTGGTTTGATTTGTCTGTTGACCTATCGACAAGCAAGTTTTTTAATGAACAGCTTTTGAGATACTGAAATTCATAGTACGGGATGTATATTCCTTGTGCATATTTTCTTTTAGCAAGATGGAACGTCAACGATATTATGATAAACAAAAAAACGCCGTATTAGAACGGTTACGGCTTCGTTTTGACTGGTTTTGTTCTGGCCGTATATTGGTTTATTCTGTTTTGGTAGGATTTTTATCTGGTCTTGCGTCGGCGTTATTTTATTTTATTTTGCAAATTGTTTGTGGTTCGATTTTTGATTTTTATTCTGTCATAGGGATAAATATTCCGCAGCCTTCGGACTATACGTATTCTACAGGTTTGCTTCCGGGATCGGCTTTTGAGAATTCTTTACGTCAAGATATTTTATTTGGTTTTGTGTTACCTCGTTATTGGATATTGATGTTATTAATACCGATGTTCGGCGGTCTTATTTGTGGATTTGTCATTTGGACTTTTGCACCTGAAGCGAGCGGAGATGGAACAGACAGTGTGATTCGTTCATTTCATTTTCGCGGCGGCAGGATTCGCAATCGTTTACCGATAGTGAAATCGCTTTCGGGGATATTTACGTTAGGGTCTGGCGGTTCGGCGGGATGGGAGGGACTGATAATGTTGTTGGGCGGCGGCATTGCGAGTTCGGTCGGGCAGATATTACGTTTGAGTGTACGTGATCGGAGATTGTTATTGTTAGCGGGCGCTGCGGGGGGATTAGGTGCAATATTTCAGATTCCGATTGGCGCAGCTATTTATGTTACGGAGGTTTTATATGCAAGTACTGCTATAGAGTTTGGGGCGGTGATTCCGTGTTTAATTGCGTCGATTACGGGTTATTCGATTTTTTATTTGATTCATGGAAATGTACGTCAATTTGAGGTCGTGCAATATATTGGGATGGAGCATTTTGGTAATTTTTTTGTTCTTTTAATTTTTGTGCCGATAATTGCTTTAGTTTGTCTTATATTTGTACGTCTTGTTTTGGAGATGCGTAATCGTGTTTTTCGGCGTTTATCTTTACCGGAGTTTATCAAGCCGGCGATAGGCGGATTATTATTAGGTTTTGTGGTTTTGATATATCCGCAGGTTTATGGCGGCGGTTATGTGTGGTTGTATCAACTTATTGATTTACGTTTACCGTTTTATTTAGTGTTATTATTGATTGTTCCGAAAATGTTAGCGGCTGCTTTTACTATTTCGTCCGGCGGCAGCGGCGGATTATTTGTTCCGTCGCTTTTTATTGGCGGGATGATTGGTTATGTGTTGGGACATTGTGCGGAATGGTTATTATCGGCGGTAGGATTATCGTGGATGTCGCCGGATATAAGGTTATGTGTTTTGGCGGGTGTATCGATTTTTTGTACTGGTGTAAGTAAAGTGCCTTTTGCAGCAGCTGTAATCGCATGTGAGATTATAAGTTATTCAGAGTGGAATTATGCAATTCTTGTACCGTTGATTGTGATGAATCTTGCAACGATGGCAATTTTATCGTCTAAAACTTCGTTGTATGAGGAGCAGGTATTAACTACGCTTGATAGTGAGAATCATTTTGGTAATTATTCGATTGATTTATTGCAAGTGATAACGGTTAGAGATGCTTTTTTATCGAGGGACAAATTATCAAGGTGTGATGTAATGGTACCGGCGGGTGCAACTATACCGGAGATAGTGAAATTAATAGCACCGTTACCGGATTCGATATTTCCGGTATCGGATTCGGCGGGGCGTTTAATAGGGATATTACATGCGACTGATGTATGGTCGGAGTTTCGCAATCGTCAAAAGTGGGATTCGATAAGAGCAGAAACGTTAATGTTGACTGAGATAAATTCGGTTATGCCGGACAGTAATCTTTATCATGCGTTAAGAATTTGTGCGTTATTATCAATTTCTGAGATTCCGGTTGTTGACCCGAAACAACCGGACGAATTAATTTGTATGTTAAGACACAGTGAAATGATCAAAGCTTACAACGAAAAACTAGCAACTGCGAAGTGGAATTAAAAGTATTATCAATATATACTATACTTATTGTATTTTAAAATTCGGTATTATTTTTTGTAACGAAGTATTTTTTGTAACGAAAAAGGTGACCGTTCACGGATAAAACTAGAATCGCCCTGAAATGGTAACAGTATTATAGTCCGTTCCAGCGGGGCAGGTAAAAATCCCTCCTCCCCGAAGCCTTGAAAGGGCGATCGGATATTGGCTCAATAACATTGGTTAGTGATTCGAATTTAGATAGATAAATTCGCTGCTAATCTCCGCATACGAACTAACCACTAAACTACTATCCTGTAAATCCTGTAATCCTGTTTATCCTGTCAAAAAAAAATTCCACTGATATATTACTAAAATTGGTTTTGTAGAAATTATTTTGGAGACAAGGGTAATATTTGTTCAATCTCGTGTGTTGCGGGATTTTGGTTGAAGTGTTGGATTATTGTAATGATTCAGCGCAACGATTAATTGAGATATTACCTTTTATTTAACGAGCAGCCTTTCGAGGCTAAATTTAAGGAGATTAAAATGAGAAAAATGATGTTGTTTATGGTGTTGGGATTGAGTGTGATCTTTTGGGGTTGTAACAAGTCGGCGGATAATACGCCAACGGAGACGACTCATGTACACACAGCGGGTGACGGACATGATCACACCGACGGAACTTCGACGACACCGCAAGGTTCGTTGCATGAAGTAGATGGTTGGTGCGTGTCACACGAGTTACCGGAAAATGTCTGTTCGCTTTGCAACAGTAAAGTTGCAGCAGATTTCCAGAAAAAAGGTGATTGGTGTAAAGAACACAATCGAGCAGAATCGCAATGTTTCATTTGCGACCCGAATCTTAAAGAGAAATTCGCCGCCCAATACGAAGCACAATACGGAAAGAAACCGCCAAAACCATAACAATCACCGCAACAATCACAATCACAATCACGATACAGAGACTTTAAGAATTAGTTTTGAGGTAACATAGTCAGTGAAATTTGTAACAATAACTTTTCATTCTTGAATTTTCAATTTTCAATTTTCGTTACAATAAATAAAACTGAATTGTAGAGACACAATGCCTTGTGTTTCAACATAGAGACGCAAAGTATTGTGTCTCTACTTTCATTAGTCTCGTTGGGGCGATAGTACGATCGTTCTTTCGGGGCTGATTTATTTTATACGAAATGGTTTCTTTTTAATCACAAATATTTCTAAAATGGAAAATAATCATGAATTTATTTCATGGTGATACGGGTCGGGGTTGGGGTTGGTAGTAGAAAAGATAACAGATGGTATAATGCCGCCTTCAGTTCATGTTGGAATGGATAATGAATATATGTTGAATATCATTTATTCCTCGTGAACAGTTGTTGAGCCGTTGAGTTGTTGAGTTGTTGGAAAAGCAAAGATGTCTTTTTTCCATTTGATAATTAATCAAAATTACATTGAGTGGGAATATTCTAAATTCCAAAAAACTGCAACTTGTTTACTAGTTTTAACTCTATTATGTATTATGCTTTACACTGTTACGGATTGGTTATTTTAGGAGAGCAGCCGTTCTATTTGTATGGAACAGCGGCACGATTTTAATGTTGCGGGCGTGATGTCAGCATTCTTTCAAGAAACCAATTTGTTACAGTTCAAAGTATAACATTTAACAATTTTCCCAATGATTAAAAATATCCTTACAATTGTGTTTTGTTGTACAGTGTTTTGTTGTACAGTTCTGTCAACTGTTATTGTTTTTGGTCAGGTTGTTCCGAATCAGGTGAATTTGTTTGAAAAAACGAATTTATCTGAATGGGATTTTCATACCGACAAAGAGGGTGTTACAGTTGAAAAAGTCTATTCGTTTTCTAAAGACGGAATTTTGACGTGTCAGGGTGAACCGTTTGGATGGCTTGGAACCAAAGAAGAGTATAAAAATTTCAAGCTGTCTATTGATTATTGTTGGCCGTCTGGGGTAAAACCAACCAACAGTGGAATTTTTATTCGTCTGAACAGGCAGCCGGAACAAACATTTTTACCGCGTTGTATTGAAGTTCAATTAGCGTCAAAAAGTGCTGGTGATCTTTATGGATTTCATGGTATGAAACTTCCTGTTCCTGAAGGAGCTGTAAAAGGCCGTGATTCGGCAAGAGACGGCGGTAAGCAATTTGGTTTTATAAACGGTCTCAAAAAAATCGCCGATCGTGAAAAGGAGCCTGGTCAATGGAATACTTTGGATATTCTGTGTAGTAATGGATTGATTGTTATTGTTGTCAATGGTTCTATTGTAAACTGGGTTACAAATGCTGAGCAAATACCGGGTAAAATCGGATTTCAATCTGAAGGCGGTCTCATCGAATTTCGACGAGCTGTTTTAACTGTTTTACCATAGACTGATCTGCGTAATAGTTTTTTCCCTACATTTATCGAGACGGTAATGTTCTCAAAATTTTGTAATATATCAGTGGAATAATTTATTTTTTTCGGGAACGCGGTCGTCTCGACTGCATCTTTAGTTTTGTTTTTTTGACAGGATTACAAGATTACAGGATTGACAGGATTTTTAAATGATAAATTAAAAGAATCAAAACTTGAAACCATAGTGATTTGAACTTTAGAATCCGTACTAATCTCCGCATGCGAACTAACCACTAACCACTAACCACTAACCACTAACCGCTAATAACAGAGATCATAGAGAATGAGATTTGTAATTGTTTGATTTGTAATTGTTCTGATGGTATGAATTAAAATTGTTGTGTTATATGG
>JAITKS010000195.1 GCA_031278315.1 Planctomycetaceae bacterium
TAACTAACAACAAGGAAGGGGTTTTTTAGAAATACTCAATCTGATGTTAATAAAGTGTCGGCACTAGCAGGACTTGGATAGGTATAAATTGACCTGTCAGGGCGATTTTATTTTTATGCAGGAACGGTTACTTTTTTCGTTACAATAAATAAAAGCGGAATAATTTTTTTAAACACGAAACACACAAAAAAATCACAAAATGCACGAAAAGGGGGTGTATATGATTTTCGTGTTTGCCGTGCTTAAAAATTAAAAAAGAACACAGAAAAACACCGAACTAGGAAGAAAAGAGGCAGTTTGGAAAATATGTATTTCTGTAATATTCCAATGATATATTACAAAAAACGATTTTATTATAGATGCCCGATAGTTAAGTATTATTTAATTTTTTTTCTTTCGCTTATTCAGTGTCTTTCCGTGTTCCGTGTTTAAAATTTTATCGGGGGATTTGTGAAAAATATTTTGAAACGGTTATCTCGAAATGTTACTTCCGAAAACATATTTCGTAAAAATTCTACAAAATCCCCCGAATGGTCCCACAAAGAAAAACTCTGTTATACCAATAAAGAACTTAATTAAAAAAAACTCAAGGATTAGTTATACCACACTCAGGACAAGATGTACCAAGTAATACCGCTCCAGGTTCTTCTATTACTTCAATGTAAAACGTGTATGTTACTGTATCAGTACCAGGACTACCACTATTAGTATCTACTGTAATTGAACCACCAGTCTCCGTTAAAGTTATACTATTTAAAGTAGTATGTGCATTCTTTATCGCAGTTTGAGCTTCTACCAAAGTAGCAGCAATATTATTACTATTACCAGAAGCAGGATAAAAATGGCTAAGAGAAGACAAAGACTCTGGTGCACCATCATTCTCTGTTGTAGTCTTCCAAGTAACACCAACACCTGGCTCACGTATTCCAATATAGGCTACATAATATGCGAATTCGGCATATTCAGGAATTGGACATACACCCGGGATCTCCAGTTTAACGCTAAACCCTTTTACCCAACCTGAACTTTTGTGCGCATCCCAATCTGTTGTCGGTGACAAAAATAATGGAATGATCGAACTATATCCTTCGCCTAGTAGTACTTTAAGTGATTTACCGTTAAAAGTGAAAGGGTCTCCATCACTTAACCAACCATCTACAACATGGATTACATTAGTTGTTGTTGAAATATCTTGATAACCGAGTATTTCGTCATTACTATCTCCATCTGGATTGCCTAAACCATAAGCAAGTTTCGTAATACCAATGTTGTTTAATGCAGTTACTTCGTCGGTGGTTAAGCCTTTAATAGCACCAGCATCAGAAGATTGTTTTATATTCGCAGCTAACGCATCAGCAATACTTGACATTGCATTCGTACCATCAGATGCCAAAAGTCCCGAATGTAAGCCGTCTGGTAACTGTCCTGTCATTGCTTCGTATTGTCGCAGTGTGCGTAGTGTACCGGCTTGGTTGTATGTGCAGATGCCTTCTAGTGCATCTTCTCTTGACCCCATTAACGAGGGTAGTAACACGGATGCTAGCGCGGCTAACAACCCGATAACGATTAGCAGTTCAATCAACGTGAACCCAGCAAATTTAATCGTCTTTTTCATAATTCTTTCTCCTTATATTAAGGTTTGAAATTTTGCGTTGGAACTAGTCAGTTTGCACTCCGCACATTGCAGAAGTAAAAAACAAACATTTCGACAAAAATAATTCCAACACGTAAACTGAAACGAACTTTAATACTGACTTGAAACACTCAAATCAGCAAACAACGTTCCATCCGAAAACCTCATTCGCAACGGAAAAAAACAAACAATAGATGTTAATCTCAAAAGATGATTCACGACAACATAATAGTTGTCTTTATCTCCATTTGTTGAGTTCACCCGGAACATCAACAACATATCTATATTCTTTACCCGACTTGATTATCACTTCCTTTTGACCGCGTTTTAATATTTTCACCAATACTTGCAAGTCGCCGAATCCGTCATGCAGCACTAATTCACGATACATAAAACATAATCGCTTGACCACCGGATCCTCATAAAATGACTCATCAAAACTAATCTCATGACATCCGCAATTACATTGACCATCACAATTACAATTATCTTGATCTAAATTTTTATTCCGATCTAAATTTCCCATACAAAAAATTTCCCCGTCTAAATTTTTTTTAATATACCAATTGAATTTCTCAAAGGTTTCAATTTCACTTTCACTTTTAACCAATCAAGGTTTCGTTGTAAAATTCATAACCTTCAAAAAAATGAAAAATAAATATTACACTTTATTACACTTTTATTATTTATTATCCGCCTGTTAAACTTTGACTTTTAATTTGATTGTATTATGTATCAAACTGTCGTGCCGAACAAAATCCGTTTACATTTCTAACTAAAATTACTTGAAACACAGAATCACAAAACATCCGTAATTTTTCAGCAGAATTTTTTTACACACCAAAGACATTGCAATAGGAAAAATTGTAATATAGACATCCCTTTCAACAATGTTCCAGTCTTTAGTGTACGTTAAGCCGAGAATCTGAATCGAGGCTCTTGTAAAAAAAATATTCGCTGAAATCTACCAAAAATTTCTTTTTTATTATTCGAATCTGCCGTGTATTTTTTTTCTGAATTACAAAAAATAAAATAACGTTAATTCAGATTTTACACATTGAAATTTTGTGATAAATTTTTTTCAATTAGATCACCCTTTTGCGAGTTGTTCGATTACAGATTACAAAATATTGTGAATCGATAAAATTCTATTTCTACATTGAAATCGAGCAAACATCTAACCGAGAGATCAAATTGAGCTGACATTCTTTTCAGACAATAGGCGGCGCACGCGCCTGAAATAACGAATAGAATCCGCAAGATACAGATAAAAATTCACATATATTTAATTCCGCTGCGGTTTTGGAAATCGACGGCATAACTATCACGATACCAAAACTATTAAACGAAATAAAAAACGAATGCAAAAGACATTCACTATACGTTTGATAACTTTCAACACTTTGATATTTGATTTCAACTTCAATGAATTTAGCACTGCTTCCATCAGCATTTTCACGGACATTGTTTGAACCGTGATCATGAAAACAATCATTTTTCAGATTGTGCAAAGAACTTGTGATATTGACAGCTTTGAAACATCCGCAATTTTCGCTCAATCCGGGAATCAGATGACTTGCTTCGCTCAGTATAGCCAGCGGCGCAAACGTTACCAGAAGTAACAAAGCGGCAAAACGCTGGAAACCAAATTTCATAATTGAGCGGTACATGTCAAAATTGTGCTAAATTAGAGACATTGAAGTTAAGAAAATTTTAATGACTCTTATTTGAATTACGGTATTGATTATATTTGTCTATTTACTTAAATTAGCGGTTAGACATTTATATCTTTTATTTTGTTGAAATTCATAACAAGATTTCGTATGACATAAAAATTTTCGTTACGATAATTATGTTGATTGTTGAATTGAAAAAATGATTTTCAATCAGTTCAACCAAGCGGGGCGAAATTATAGTTATCTTTTCAAAGGGTGTCAAGGGGGCGGGCAAAATAGTTGCAAAAAAAATTTTATTTAGAATTTAAAATCAAATTTTAGTTCGAGTTAAAAAATAAAAAATTTTTTACAAATTCTGCAGAATAGTTTATTGTACTCAATGCGATGCTGTTGTTTCGTCTGTATTGTTAAAAATTTTTGTACAAAAAATATCTGAACTATGATTTGTGATTTGTATAATTGAAATGATTTTTTTAAAACACGAAACACACGAAATATCACGAAAAGGCGGTGTATATGATTTTCGTGTGTTTGTGTAATTTCGTGTGTTTTGTGTTTAAAAAATTTTCGTGTGTTTTGTAATCTCAAAAAAATAATAGGTCTTATCTTAACAGTTGCTTTGGAGAATATTTTAACAGAATATTTATCAGAATTGTTACATTCACACATAATTGGTTAAATACGAAATATCGTAATCTTTTACCAAATCTCTGATAAAAACGTACTCGGTCGATTTCTTGATGTATAATATACCAATTACACTTTAAAATTCGTTTTTTAGTATCAGTGGAATATTTTTTTTATTAACCACAGAGGACACAGAGAACACAGAGGAAGAATATTTTGTAATTTTAGATTTTCAATTTAAGTGAATTACTAAAAAATATTTTAGCTGGGAACGCAGGCGTCCTGCCTGCATCTTTTTTGTACAAAAAACACCTAAAGATGCGGTCGAGACGACCGCGATCCCGCAAAATTTTTTATTAACCACAGAG
>JAITKS010000273.1 GCA_031278315.1 Planctomycetaceae bacterium
TTTTTTGCGTCTCTCTAACTGTTTGGGACGCGGAAAATGTATTATGATTCCTCTGTCAAGAACTTTATCGGAAAGTGATTTTGTTGTTTCATCTTGATTCATCGTTCCTACCCAAAGAACATTACGACCAATCGGTAACTGATATGGTGCAATTCCAGCACCGATTTTTACTTCAAGATTTGGAACATCACCTTTCTTTCCTCTCCGTAATTCGAGTTTGCTCAAAAATTCGGCAAAGTAAAGTTCAACGTGTGCAAGATTCATTTCATCTAACAAAACGATATTCATCAAATTGAAAAAACCGAGCATTGCTTCCTGACTATCCCAATTAGGTTGTACAGAAGTAGGAAGAAAATTAATTCCGCCGTAGTGTGCGTAAAGTTTCGGCAATTCGGATTTACCAGTACCGCTCACTCCCGCCAATACAGTAAGCGGTTATTATTTTTTTTTCTACATGATTAGCATTGCGTCGCCGTAGCTGAAGAAACGATATTTATTACTAATCGCTTCACGATACGCCTCACGAATTAAATCATAACCGCCAAAAGTACAAACTAATATCAATAATGTCGATCGGGGAAAATGAAAATTCGTTAATAACATATCAACATTTTTAAATCTATACGGCGGCTTTATAAATAATGAAGTCTCTCCCTCAAAAGGAACTAATTCTCCAAATACCTCCCTCGCTGATTCAATCACTCGAACCGACGTCGTACCAACAGCTATTATACGTCCGCCAACCTTTCTACACCCATTAATCTTCATAGCCGCAGATTCAGTCAGCCTACACCACTCCGAATGCATTTTATGCTCATCAAGATTGTCAACCTCTACAGACTTAAATGTCCCAAGACCTACATGTAACGTTACCTCTGCAATTTCAACTCCTCTAGCCCGAAGCTCGTCCAAAATCCGCGAATCAAAATGTAAACCCGCCGTCGGCGCAGCTACCGCCCCTAACTCCGACGCATAAACCGTTTGATAACGTTCCTTGTCCTCAATATTCATCTTGCCCCCGCGAATATACGGCGGAATCGGAACATGACCAATACTGTCAAGAATATCAAAAACTCTGCCATTATATTCCGGCACAACCAACCAAGAACCATCATCCTCACACTTGTCAATAAATTTAATTCTTACCCGAAATTTTTTTTCTGAATCATACAACTCTACCAATTCTCCCGACTTAATTTTACCTCGTGTCTTGCCAATAACTCGCCAAAATCCATCCGAATCAGCATTGATAAAAAGTCCCTCCCACTTTCCGCCAGTATTAAGCCGAACCCCAAATAAACGCGCCGCTGCCACCTTCGTGTTGTTAATTACAAGACAATCACCAGATTCAACATACAACAAGAAATCACTTATTCGTCTATCCTCTATTAAACCAGATTCACGATTCACTACCATCATTCGTGAATCACAACGATTCAAAAGCGGTTGCTGCGCCGCTAAATTTATCGGGAAAGAATAATCATAATCAGAAAGCATCATTTAATGACAATTACTCGAATTTTCAGATCGAAACTAAATTACTTATATACGGAAATTTCAAATCTCTAATCTCACAACACAATATATCGAATCGCTAACCACTATTATCGAACTAATATCCGATCGCCCCTTCAGGGCGATTTTATTTTATACGCGGATGATTTGCCATTTGTCTTTTTTTGTCGGATTCTTCACAATAATCGTGTCATAATATCCGATCGCCCTTTCAGGGCTTCGGGGAGGGAGGATTTTTACCCGCCCCGATGGGACGGGCTATAATCCGGTTGCCCTTTCAGGGCGGTTATAGTTTTATCCGTGAACGGTCACCTTTTTCGTTACAAAAAATAATACCGAATTTTAAAGTACAATGAGTATATTACAAATCTTTGGGAAATTCCCTGATTTAAGTTACTTTTTTTTGTAGTTAGAATATTGTGTTTTTAACGGCTGCTGCGAAGTTGCCGACATATTGTGATTAGACGAATCTTGTTGGTTGTTGTTTCCTACAGTTGAATTAACAATCGTCGCTACACCATCGATCAAAACAGTTGTACCGGTTAGTTTCTTTGTTGTATTTTCGTAACGTCCGAAAATCATTCTTCCGGCACTTGTCTGTAATACGCTTGTTACCGTAACCTCGACTCTGTCACCTACATGTTCCCGTCCGTTGTCAATTACTACCATCGTGCCGTCATCGAGATAACCTATACCTTGTGTCAACTCTTCACCGCTCTTTACTATATCTACAAATAATCTTTCGCCGGGCAGAAATACCGGTTTCATTGCATTTGCTAAATCGTTCAAATTTATTACATCGACACCTTGAATTTTAGCGACTTTATTCAAATTATAATCGTTCGTGACAAGTTTACCTTCCAAATGTTTTGCAAGTGTAATCAGTTTTAAGTCAACCGGCTGTCCGCGAAATTCGGGTAATTCGGTTTCATCAATTTGTAGATCAACACCTTTCATTTTTTGCAATCTGTTCAAGATATCCAAACCGCGTCTTCCTCGAGTACGTCTGCCCCGATCCGAACTATCTGCGACTCGTTGCAATTCGTTAATAGCAAAACGCGGCATGACAAGCCGGCTGTCAATTATCATCGTTTCCATAACATCTGCTATTCGGCCATCAATGACAACACTCGTATCAAGTACCAACGGACGATTACCCTTGAGATTCTTACGAAACTCGACGTATGGAATAATGAAACGAAAATCATCTTTAGTTTGCAGCAAGAAACTCGTACAAATATAGCAAAGTGTAACGCCTACAATAAGCATTACATTTGTTTGTTGCGACGGATCGTCAACTTGCGGAAATAACGGAGAAATAGCAAAGCCTATCGCTGCCGTCAGAAGTAAACCAACGAGCATTCCAAAATAAATTGATGAAAGCCAATCAACTCGTTTTTTAGATATAAGCATATCAACAATGATAACAAACAATGCCCATAATATCATTGCAGGAATCACCCAGTAGCTGTATTTTTCCAAGTTAGATGTCATAAAAGTATATCCGACACCGCTGGAAACCAATAAAAATAAACTGCGGAGTATCAATAATCCCATAATTATTATTTTAGGTTAAGGGGGTTAATGTAATAATTGTTACGAAAAATCGAAACAATGTTATGGTAACTTCTAAATTATAAATTTAAGTTTTTTTGGAAGTACCATTAAGTTAAATTTAATATAAGGTTCTCACTAAAAAATTCAATGTAATAATGTAATTATATGTAATTATTTTGTAGAATTTTACACTACTCTACTCTACACTACTTTATTTTTCGGTTTGATTTGCCTGTTTACCTAAAATGGAAAGCAGGCTTTTTAATGAATAGTTATTGTGTTTCCGAAATTCATAGTATGAAGTGTGTATATTTTAATTATTTTCGGTAATAGACAATCGTTATCATATAAAATAAAATTGCCCCTATCGGGGCTGATATTATAGGTATCTACAAAATTTTATGGATACTTATTCAAGTATTCTTTAGCTCATGTAGTATATGGTTACAGAATATTAATTTCGATAACTCAAGAGAGTATTTTAAACTGCTCTCACTTTAATTTTTGGTTCGAGCTGTCTGCTTACTTATCGGAAAGCAAGTTTTACCGAATACGCATTTGTATCGCCAAATTTCATAGATACGATGCGAATAATTAAACCGCTTTTATGTCATTGAATCACCGAATTCTCAAGTGCGAACAGCAGGTTACGCAATTTAACTAAACGTATCGCATAACCAAAATCGTAACTTTAAAAAAGGTACAACAAAGTTAAAATATCAGTTCTTAACCTATTTTAAAATCGGTGCGAATTCTAACACAAATTCTAGTCTTGAACATAGGGGGATAAAATTTTTCATAACAAGTTTGTAGAATTTCAGGTAAATCTTCCGGCAATATATTACAAAATTAAACCAGATAATTATACGGCTCTCATTGGAAAATTCGTTTTTCGTTACAATAAATAAAACCGAATTTTAAAGTACAATGAGTATAGTTACTAATTCTTTAATTATTGTATTTTGTTTTTTTATTTTCGTTGTTTAATTTGTGCAGATGTGCGATTAAATGATATTCATCTGTAACTTCGATTACTTTTAATTCGTAATCATCAATTTTGCAGATGTCGCCTTTTCTTGGAAATCGTTCTAGTATTTCGCGTAATAATCCGCCTACTGTAATGCTTGAATATTTTGTGAACGGTAAATTAAATTGTTGACGAATTGATCTTAAACTTGTTAATTCATTTACAATCCAAGTAGAGTCGCCGATTCGTTCAATTTCTAATCTGTCGAGTAATCTTCGGCTGCGGCCTTGTTTTCGAGTAAATATCGTTTCAATAATTTCATCTAGAGTCAAGATTCCTATTGTTTCACCAAACTCATTTATTACTACAGCGACATTACACCCTTTATTTTGTAACAGATCAAATACTTTTGCTGCCGTTGCTTTCCAAGGAACATAAATTACTTGTTCGGTTTTTTTATGCCAGTCTTGTTCGGATAGATTCAATAATCCGTTCAAGTTAATTGCGGCAGCGATTTCATCTGAATTCGATTCGGTCAATAGACAATATCCGCTGCGCGGTATTTTGCCTTGAAGCGATTCTAAAACTTCCTCGAATTTTATATCAGGCGCAAAGCATCGCAGCAAAGATCGCGGCGACATTAACTCTTCGACTTGTATTTCAGACAAAGAAACAATATTTTGAATAACACGTTGTTCGCTTCGCAGCAATGTTTGATCTTCTTTCGACAATTCGACAGCAAGTTCAAGATCGCTGACACGGATGTTCTCTTCGGGTTTAAATTTCGGTACGAAAATTCGGCGTGACAGTAAATTGACAAAACTCAAAAGCGGTATAATCGGTTGAAGTAATCTTACTATTATTGAAAGAGGAATTGCCGTTAATACCGCAAAGAAACCGGGCATAATTACACCTAATATTTTGGGCAGAACTTCGCCGCAAAGAATCACACTGAAAATCACGCCGAATGCAAAGCATACCGCCAAATCAGACCTGCCGGATTTTTGTAACGAAAATGTAATCGACGCTGAAATAGTAAATATCAATAAATTAGCAATTAGATTCCCGAACAATATTGAATTAAGCAGCCGTTCCGGTTGAGCTATCAATTTCGCCGCAAGTTGTGAGACTCGGCGTCCTCCTGAAAGTTTAATTCGTTCAGTACGTCCAAGCGAAAAAAAAGAAGCTTCGCTAATTGAGAAAAATGCTGAAAATCCAAGCAATAATAACATTGTTATAATTAGCGGAATGTATGTCATCTTAAAGCTGAAATTTTTCGGGAGATTGTTTTTGAATAAATTATCCGTTTATTATTGAATCGTCGGGAGCGTTTCGGCAGATTCTGAATCCTATTACGCTTGATACTGCGTCGGGTGCGCTGCTGTTTCGGTATGCGCTTCGTGTTGCTTCGGCACCGAATTGCCATGCTCCGCCTCGTAGAACTTTAGATGTTCCGTCATTCGGTCCGAGAGGATTTTCGATTTCATCTTGACAAGTTTGATAATAAAATTCTCCGTACCAATCGCAGCACCATTCCATGACATTTCCGTGCATATCGAATATTCCCCATGCGTTTGGTTTTTTTTCACCTACAGGATGCGTTTCGGATGTTGAGTTATCGAAAAACCAAGCGTGTTCGTTGACATCCATTACTTGATCGCCGAAGCACCAAGGTGTAATGCTTCCGGCGCGGCAAACGTATTCCCATTCTGCTTCTGAAAGTAATCTGAATCCGTCGCCGTTGAGTTGTTTTACTTCTGCCGATTCGATTCCGCCGTTTGTTCGGCGTTTCACTTTACTTAATTCGTAAAATGGTTGAAGTGATTCCGACTCGCTCATCTTGTTACAAAATTCTATTGCGGAGAACCATGTTGTACTATCAACGGGACAGAGTTCTTTGTCGGAAGCGGCACTGGGGTTGTACTCCATTATTTCGAGAAAATCTTTTTGTGTTACCGGATAAACGCCGACGAATAAATTTTTTGTTATTAAAACACGGTGTTGCGGATGTTCGTTATTACGTAAAAATTCATCTGACTCGTGTGAACCCATGTAGAATCGTCCGGCTGGTATGCGACGTAATTTTGTTCCGTTTCGGGTTGTTATTGTTGTTAATTTTTCAATTTTTTGTTGTAGAGTCCGTGCTTCGGGATCGTTTGCTTTTAGTTCGAGGTAGCGTTGGACACAGGCTAGAAGTTGACTATATTGTTTAGTTGCAATTGCGTTACGAATTTCACGTACAAGAGAATCGACTTCGGTTAATATTTCGCCGGCTTCGATATATTGTTTTCGGAAACCGTCATCAAGCAATTGACGCGGCACTTGTTCGAGAATTTGTTGAACTTTATCATACTTTTGTGCTGACATCGCCGCATCTGCTTGAGCGCGGACATTATCAATATAGGTACGAATTTCTTTACGTTCTTTTTGTATCAAGTTTGTCATGCTTTTTGCCCATTCGCGAAATTGTGAAAATTCAGGATGAGTTATTGTTGACATATATTTCAGAATCGGCAAGGTTTTATCGTGTCCGTAGCTCTCGCGGTATTTTAAAATTTGTTGTTTTTGGGCGTTGAGTGTTGTCAAGAGCTGTTGTTTAAGCGACGGTAAATCGATCCCGCAAGAGCGGCATTGACGTAACCAAAACGGATTGAGTGATTGACAACTCAAGCAAGGTTCATAAAAATTCCTGCCGCATTTACGGCAAACACGTTCTGACGCTGAAGTAAGTTGAGTATTACACTGAGGACAGACTATATTAACTTCACTTTGGTTAATTATTGTAGAGTTCGGATTGAAATTAGACACAGACGACGAAGATAATATCTGGGACGAATTAGGATTCGAGTTTATACTCGGATTAGGATTCGAATTCGAATTCGAATTCGGACTTAAATTCGGATTCGGATTCGGATTTGAATTTGAATCGGAAGGAAATGTTGACGTTGACATAGTATAAGGGTTAGTGTTTGAAATAACTCTTCTTACAATAATTTTCTTATAACAATATTTCAGTTGAATTTTGAAATCGTGATCAATAAGACAATACGGCAATACGGCAGTAACGAGTCTTGATAAAAAAATACACTATACGTAATATATCAGCGGAATAATTTATTTTTTGTAATATATATGTGAAAAAATAAGGTTAGTTTTAAAAGTCATAAACCAAAAAAAGTTGAAAAATAAAAATTCCGCTGATATATTGCCGCTATACGAATCATGCGATAAATTTCAGTGAAATTACGTCACCGAAATTCTTATTCTTGTATGATACATATCGAAATTGCAAAATGAGAGCAGTTTTAAATATCACAAAATGTAATTATTAGAGACTCGCAATTAAAAAGGTCTTTTTTTTTTTCATGTCTCTTTTTCGATTGAATTAGTTTACATTGTATCCGATATTGTTAATGCTTCAAGAACGCATCGAATATTTCGGCTTATTGTAATTATTGTAATATATCCGTGAAATTTTTCCGTGAAATATTTCTAGTCATGTTAAAACACATACAATCACCGATGTAGAGACACAATGTCTTGTGTCTTTATTGAGTGTCTAATATAAAGATATTCAACTAATATCTTGCCGTTGATATATTACAAAACCTATTCTTGTTGTTAATTAAAATTGTGTTAAACTGTTTTCTCTTTATTTTTCGGTTTGAGCTGTTTGCTTATCTATCGAAAAATCGAAAAGTTTGAAAAAAGAAATACAGACAATCACCGTGAAGAGTAACATCACAATACGTATTAATAGAATTAGAAATAGAAATAGAATTAGAATTAGTTCTAAAATTATAATCAAGAATTTAAAGAGGTAATGTTATGTTTGATGTTTATTATCATACGCTTGGTATTAGTCCGGGTAGTTCGAAAGCAGAAATTAGGAATCGTTATCTTGAATTAGTGCGTAAATTTCCGCCGGAAAAAAATCCTGAAAAATTTGTAAAAATTCAAGAAGCTTATGATAATCTGAAAGACCCTATCGGCATAATGTATGAGATGCTTT
Organism: Planctomycetaceae bacterium; assembly: GCA_031278315.1. Lineage (GTDB taxonomy): Bacteria > Planctomycetota > Planctomycetia > Pirellulales > Thermoguttaceae > WRKP01. The sequence continues at coordinate 8,052 of JAITKS010000273.1, forward strand.
TATCATTGCAAACAAGCGATTCAATGGAACAAATAATCGAAGAATTAATTGACGAATTACGAGACGAAAGATTGCCGACTAATATGATTATAAACATGGGAAAATAATCGTAATATTTCGGTGAATTTTTTCCAAAGGTTTTAAATTTATTTTTAACCAACCTTATTTTGTTTTTATACTCATTGTCCTTTAAAATTCGGTATTATTTTTTGTAACGAAAAAGGTGACCGTTCACGTATAAAACTAGAATCGCCCTGAAAGCGCGGTAAGAAATAAATCCGCGGTTAACAGATATTGTGAAGAATCCGACAAAAAACGACAAATAGCAATTCATTAACGCATAAAATAAAATCACCCAGAAAGGGCGGTAAAAAATAACGACAACAATTATTGTT
>JAITKS010000339.1 GCA_031278315.1 Planctomycetaceae bacterium
TCTGGGTGATTTTATTTTATGCGTTAATGAATTGCTATTTGTCGTTTTTTGTCGGATTCTTCACAATATCTGTTAACCGCGGATTTATTTCTTACCGCCCTTTCAGGGCTGCCCGATTGGGAGGGGGACTTTTACCCGCCCCGCTGAGGCGGGCTATAATACGATCGCCCTTTCAGGGCGATTCTAGTTTTATGCGCGAACGGTCACCTTTTTTCGTTACAAAAAATAATACCGAATTTTAAAGGACAATGAGTATAGTGATTTGAACTTAGTGGTCAGTAATAGTTCCGCATGCGAACTAACCACTAACCACTAACCACTATCTAAACGATTCCTAGATTTTTTTCTGCTGCTTCACGATTACGTAAATAAAGAGCAAGCGATGTTTCAAAAGTTGTTTCTGATATTTGCCAAACAGGTTCAGAATCTGAATAACTATTAACATGCTGCACAAATAATGTATAAAGAAACTTAAATAAATGCCGCGGAGCTCGTAATTTTACAAAAGCATTTATTAGTCTGTTTCGATTAAGAGCAGGACTAAAAAAATCTGTAATCGTCGGAGATTTACCATCCGCTGCACATGCTGCAATTCTTATATTCAATAAATCAAATAACGATTCTCCCGACCATTCAAGAGAACGTACCAAATTTTGTTTGTCAATTCTCGCCCTTTGAATGAATTCGTTGTTCTCTCTTTCCATGTACGCAATAAGTTGATCCGGTAAAAGTAATTTAAAACCGACTCGCTCATGTTTGAGTAATTTATTGTCTAAAATCGACCAAACAATTAACTTCATCAATTCCGGCGAACCATTTACCAAATGCGGTTCATCTATTCGATCAATAATTACAATTAAGCCTTTCAATCCGAGCGAATTATTAATATCCAGAAATTTCTCCAGCATTTGATAACGATGATCCGTTCCGCGATCAATTGGAAACGGCATGCCGTAAAAATCGCCTTTTTTGAGTCGAAGTAGAATTTTGATCAAATCTGATTTCAAGTGAGGTAATACTCTTAACGAATGTTTAATCGACCATGCTTTGCAAAATCGAGTCAACTTCTTATACAAAAACGGCACCCAAAACATAAACACGGCAAAAACGAAAATATAAAACCAGTCTTTCCAAATGAAATTAAAACCGCCGCTGATTTTATGACATAAACCTGTTATCACAACCGAACCTGCACTACCGATTATCAATTCTTTGGTGTTTACTATTCGCGAAACAAATGTTGAATACCGAAGTAATCTTGAAAGACGATTCCATCTATTAAGAGGCGTTTCATTCCTTGAAGTATCGTAACACGAAGCCAGCAACAATAAATCACGTACCTGAAATTTATTAAGATTATTTATAGGAAGCGGTTTAATATCTATTGCAGCAGGATGAGATTGACGTCCTGGATCGAGAATACGGTCGATTAGTTGAGTAATACCAAGTGATAATATTGCATCAAGATGATCTTTCAATTCCCATCGGGCGAGAATTTTTTGTATTTTACGGCTGTTTGAAAATCGTTGCCGAAAACGATCAATAAACGGATTAAGATCGGAGTAATCGATTACCAGAACTCCTGAATCGGGATGTTCCGAATTGTATTCTAATATTTTATGTATCATTTGGAACCGCAATGCCGTCTTACCAGAGCCGCGCTCGCCAAAAACAATTGATGTAGAAGGCTCGGCAGGATTACCGTAAATTTTATCCCAAGCCGAATGAAACGACGTCTTGATACAAGATGTCTTAAATATAGTATCATTTTGAGCGTCTTCTTCTGAAAATGGATTACTCAAAACGCCGTGATACTCTAACAATTCACGAATTGTCATGATTATTGATTTTGTTTGATAGGTTAATAGATTGATAGGTTAATGCTGTAAATTTAGAACGTGATATTCAATTTTCTATAGTAGTGAGCAGAATTTATTTACGTTTGTTAATCTTAATCATGTCAGATTAAATTACAAGTATGAGCAGTTTACAAACCGTTAAAAGAATATACAAAAACAAAAAAATGAAAATTCCAGCGGACTTTTTGTTTGAGATTAAAATCGTATTTTGTCCAGTAAAGATCGGCAGGATTATGAGCGATTCGTAATATGTTCAGTGAAATTTTTGTTTTTTACATTATTATCTTTTGGGGTTAATGTAAAAAATAAATAATACTTCTTGTTGAGTTTTTCGATGTTTTTTGCTGAATCGTTTTATTGAGAAAACTAGGTGAAAATGAGATTTCTTTCCCCCCTACTTGCCAAATATACATTTTGCGTTACCTTATTACGCTTTCAAATTCGAGTTGACAACTATGAATTATTAGGCTCGTTAATCGATAAAATTTAACTTTTAGGTTTTAGTAAATTATGCTTAGATGAAATTTAGAATTTGTCGATCTATGTTTTGTTTTCATTTTGGAAATCGGTGTTGATTCAAAGTTGATTTATTAAAGTCCGGCACGATAAATAATGCTGAACGATAAATAAAGCAGACGGCGGCGTGAACCGAAAATTCAAGTGAGATCAATATAAAATGTCTGTAAGAAAATTCTGTATGAGAATATATAGTACAGACAAAATTACAGTATAAACAATTACAATATAAACACAGTTTAAAATAATTTTAAGAATATCAAGTAAAGGTAAAGGATTCAATCATGTCTAGAGTTTGTGAGATTTGCGGTAAAGGACATACTATTGGAAATAGTGTTGAGACTCGCGGTAAAGCGAAATATCTCGGCGGTGTTGGTACAAAAATAACCGGAATTACACGGCGTAAATTTATGCCTAATCTGCAAAATGTTAAAGCGTCGCTTCCAAGCGGTGAAACGAAAACTGTAAGAGCATGCGTTCAATGTATTCGGTCAGGTGCTGTTCAGAAACAAGTCAAAAATACACCATTCAAACTAACACATGAATTGACCGCAATAAATACAAAAAATACAAAGAAAAAAAGAATCAAACAAACAGCAAAATAGAGATTAGTAAATAAGAACTATATGCGTCGTACTATGAATTTCAATGATATACTTATCATACTTTGAAATTCAATTTTATTTTTTGTAACATAAAAATAACAAACGAAAATTTCTGTAGAGACACAATATCTTGCGGCTCTGCTTTTCAGATGTCATATCAACAATATTGATTGGCAAAAAGAAATAATAGAAATAATAGCAGTCAATTTTTATCGTAACAAAAACGGATTTTCAAGTGTGAGAAGTATAGTAATCGCGTAAAAGTCTGCTTTCTTATATTCCAAATTCCAATAGGTAAGCAGACAGCTCGAATCGAAAATTCAAAGTGAGAGCAGTTTAAAATATAACAACCTACCGCCTATTTTGTCATTTTTCTCATGAATGAAAAGATATGGTAAGTATGCGGCTATCTCTAATATTCGGCGGCGGTATTGCTTTTTTTTGAGAATACAAAATAACTAAATAAATGAAAATTGTTATTGAAAAATAGTCATTTTATAAATTTTCGTTTATTTATTTTTTTTGTGAGATTCGTATCTCAAAATAATAAATTTTTTTTAGAGATGCTTCAATCAAAAAAATTGAACTTAACTTCTCTGTATTCTGTGTGATTAATAAAAAACTAATTGTTAAACGGCTCTCACTTGAAATTTCGGACAGAGCTGTCGGCTTATTTATCGGTATGCAGATATACCGCCTTTGTATCGCCGAAATTCATAATACTATGTATAGAGACTTCAAAATAGACTGTTACCTTTTCTATGCTTAAAAAAACCAATTTAAAAATCTGTGTTGAAAAAAAATTATGATTTATGATTTATGATTTTTCGATTGTGTTAACATGAATATTTTTTAATCAGTTCAATAACTTTTTTATACAAATATGCGTAATACATTTTTTAGCGATCATGGTTTTCGGATAATTTTTCTTGTTGTTTTTCTGCTTTCTTTTATCGGCATGGGAACAAACAGGACTCTCAAAAGTAACTCTAATAATGTTGCCGATTGGCTGCCCGAAACATTTAAGGAAACGCAAGAATATAAATGGTTTCTCGAAAATTTTCCATTCGAAAGTTTTGTCGTTGTGAGTTGGCAAGGCTGCACGATGGATGATGATCGGCTTGAAATGTTTGCTCAAAAACTCGTGCCGGGAAAAACAATTGACAACATTAGCGATTGGATGACACAAATTGTAGTTGAAGTCGATGACGGTAACAGTAATGGAAACGGTAACAGTAACAGTAACGGTAATGGTAACAGCGGCTCTTCGGTGTCTGATCCAGCGGCACAAGACTCAAAGATAGATAATTTTCCTAATGTGCTTTCGGCGCAGTCTAATTCTTCTGTTAATATTGAAAATTCAATTTCGTATTTCAAAGATGTTTTAACTGGACCTCGTCTTTTGCGTTTGTTTGAAGAGCGTTATGGTCAAAGTAGATTCAGTCCGTTGACTCGCAGCGAAATTATCCGGCGTTTGGATGGTCTTCTTATTGGACCTGACAGAGTCGGCACTAATAATAAACCGCTTGAAATTGATAAATATCGTACTGCGATGATAGTAACATTAAATCCGCAGCCGAATGAAAAAGCACTGCGAAATGTACTAGCAAAGATACGTGAAATCGGACGTGAATGCGGCGTTGAACCGTATTTCCCGGACGACCAAAGATCAATTCTGATAAAATTTGCATCGAAAACGTGGACGCTCTTAAAAGACATGACTATCGGCGTTCCTTATAATATTGATGGAATAATTATGGGAGGTCCGCCGGTTGACAATGTTGCAGTCGGATTAGAAGGCGAGCGGACGTTATATCGTTTAGCCGGTGTTTGTGCGGTAATCGGATTGACGATTTCTTTAATTTGTCTGGGGAGTTTGCGGGTAACTATGTTTGTATTTTTTACGGCTCTTCTTGCTGCCGGTATTTCGTTAGCGTTGGTTTGGGCAACGGGCAGCCGTTGCGACGCAATTATGTTGAGTATGCCCGCTCTTGTTTATGTGTTAGCTATTTCGGGAGCAATTCATATTATCAATTATTATCGCGACGCAATTAGAGAAAATGGGATTCCGAGTGCTGCTGAGCGTGCTGTAACTATTGCTTGGTATCCTTGTTTTATGGCGTCGTTTACTACGGCTATTGGTTTAGGATCGCTTTATTTTTCTCATTTGATACCGATAATGAAATTCGGTTTTTATTCTGCAATTGGTGTTCTTTGTACGTTGTTGTTATTGTTTTTTTATTTACCGTCGTTGTTACATTTTTTTCCTGCTGTAGAGTATTTGAAAGAGTACATGAAACAGCGTGAATTAGATATAGAATCGAATGTATCTAATGCCGATTCTTTAGAATTACGTGATAACAATCGTATTCTATCTTTTTGGAGAGTGATTTGCAGATTTATTATAAATCATCATTTTATTGTTGCGATAGGATGTCTTGCGGTGATGATTTATTTTGTAATCGGCGTATTTGAAATAAAAACTTCGGTGAAAATGATGCGGTTTTATTCACCTAATGCTGAAATTATTGCACATTACACGGCTCTTGAAGAACAGATTGGACCGTTAGTTCCGATGGAGGTAGTATTGAAATTCGACAACAAACGTTGTTCGATGAATACTCTTGAACGTTACAGATTTGTTGACAAAGTGACTAAAAAACTTCGTGCTGAGTTACCGGATGATATCGGCGGAGTTATTTCGGCTGTAACATTTGGACCGCCGGCGAAACCGCAAGGAAAACCGCAATCATCGACAAGAAGAATTAGAGATTATGCAATGAACGGACAACTCGATAAAAATAGACACGAATTAAAAGATTATATCACGATTGAGGGCAATGTATCTTTGAGTACAGAATCGCCGAATTATTTAGACTCGTTATCACAACTCGGAATTACGGAAGCGGATGCTGCTTTGTTGCGGTCGAATGGAATTGATTCAGTAAAAAAATTATCGTTGACAGACGAGAACACAGAGTTGTCAGGAATTTCAGCAGAACAGTTTGCAAATTATAAAATAAAAGTTGCAGAATGGGAAAAAAAATACGGCACTGATCTTTGGCGGGTAAGCATGAGAGTATGGTCGTTAAAACGTGATATTGATTATTCGCTTTTTATAAATAAGGTCAAGAATGTAGTCAATCCGATGATAGACGAGTTATTAGCGGAGCAATTTCCAAATGAGAATTTTCCCGTTCATGTTTTAATCACACAAGAGCAGCAACGCGGAATTATTGGTATTACGTCGCAGTGGATTGTTGCGAAAGCGAAACAATTAATTTCAATTTTCAGAAAAGATGAAAAATCGGTTCATGATATATCGCCGATTCAAGCTGTATTTACAGGTATGGTGCCGGTAGTTTATAAAACTCAGCATGAATTGATAGCGGGCTTGGTTGACAGTTTAGCCTGCGCTTTCATTTTGATCGGAATAGTAATGGCGGTGATATTGCGGAGTATAATCGCCGGTTTTTTAGCGATGTTACCGAATTTATTTCCGGTAATTGTCGTATTCGGATTCATGGGAATAATTGGTTTTCCGGTTGACGTTGGAACGATGATGACTGCAAGTGTAGCGATGGGAATAGCGGTAGATGACACAATTCATTATTTAACGTGGTTCAGAGCTGCAATTGATCAAGGTTGTTCGCCGAGTGAGGCAAACCAACACGCATACGAAAGATGTGCAACAGCAATGACACAAACAACTTTAATTGGAGGAGTAGGATTATCTGCGTTTGCGTTTAGTACTTTTACACCGACGCAGATGTTTGGTGTGATGATGTTAGCAATGTTAACGGTTGCGTTGATTGGAGATTTAATCTTTTTACCGGCTATTTTATCGGGACCCGCTGGTAAATTTTTCGTACCCAAGCGGGCTTCTATGCTAGACCTGCCGAACAATGTTACGCCGGAAATGAACAAATCAAACGAAAACAATAAAATCGAAAGAATTGAAAAAAATAAAAATAAGTAATATACTATTCATACTTGAAAATTCGGTATTTGTTTTAAACAAAACCAGCCCTGAAAGGGCGATCGGATTATAACCCGCCCCAGCGGGGCGGGTAAAATCCCCC
>JAITKS010000285.1 GCA_031278315.1 Planctomycetaceae bacterium
AAAATGATTAAAGTTGTGTTGCCAGACGGGTCTGAAAAAGAATTTACTCAATGCGTTACAGTGTACGATGTTGCAGCTAATATCGGGACAGGATTAGCACGAGCAGCCGTTGCGGCGGTTGTCGATGGTCAAACGGTTGGCGCAAATTTCAAATTGCCCGAAAATAGTTGTGTCCAATTGAGAATACTCACCAAAAAAGACACCGAATCACTCGACATTTTGCGTCATTCTACCGCACACTTGATGGCTCGTGCGGTGATGCGTTTGTACGGCAACGCAGATAAAAATGTTCAACTCGCATTCGGTCCTACTGTCGAAAATGGGTTTTACTACGATTTTTGGATGGATCACCATTTGACCGAAGAAGATTTTCCAAAAATCGAAGATGAAATGAAAAAACTCATCAAACTCGACGAAGTTTTTGAACGTATCGAATATTCTCACAATGAAGCAATCGAAATCCTTAACGGTATCGGGCAAACTCTCAAAGTTGAACATCTCAATGATACTCTTGCCAATGAACAAATTGTTTCATTTTATCGGCAAGGTGAATTTCTTGATCTTTGTCGAGGTCCGCATATTCCGAGTCCGAAGTTTATCGGAGCGTTCAAATTGACCTCTGTTGCCGGTGCTTATTGGAAAGGCGACGCATCAAAACAACAATTGCAACGTCTTTACGGTACGGCATTCTTCGACAAAAAAGAACTCGATGAACATCTTACTCGAATTGAAGAAGCCAAAAAACGTGATCATCGTGTTCTTGGCAAACAGCATGAATTATTTGCGATTGATTCACGTGTTGGTCAGGGTTTGATTCTGTGGCTGCCGAAAGGAGCGGTTGTGCGGCGTCAACTCGAAAATTTTATCATGGAAGAACTTATCAAACGCGGTTACACAACAGTCAACACGCCGGTAATCGGCAACATCGAACTTTATAAAACATCGGGGCATTATCCGTATTATGCTGACAGTCAATTCCCGCCAATCAAAATGCAAGACGGTGATGAATTTTTGTTGCGGCCAATGAATTGTCCGCATCATGTGATGATTTATTCGCAAAAACCGCGAAGTTATCGTGATTTACCGGTTCGAATTGCGGAGTTTGGTTGTGTGCATCGTTTTGAGCAATCCGGCGAACTCAACGGTATGACGCGAGTTCGCGGATTCACGCAAGATGACGCTCATATTTTTTGTACGCCGGAACAAGTTGAGGAAGAATTTCGGAGTTGTATTGATATGACGTTGACGGTGCTGAAAACGATGGGCTTCAACGATTTTGAAGTACGGTTAAGTTTTCGGGATTGGGTGAGTGATAAGTATGTCGGCAAACCTGAAAATTGGAAAATTGCTCAAGCGAGTTTGGAAAAAGTTTGTCGAGAGATGCAATTACCGAGTTTGGAGATTGTAGAAGGTGAAGCGGCGTTTTATGGTCCCAAAGCAGATTTTGTTGTGCGTGATTGTTTGGGCAGAAAATGGCAACTTGGTACTGTTCAACTCGATTACAATTTGCCGTCGCCGGAACGTTTCAATTTAGAGTACACCGGTTCTGACAACAAACCTCATACGCCGATAATGATTCACCGTGCGCCGTTGGGATCATTTGAGCGGTTCTGTGGAATTTTGATTGAACATTTTGGAGCAGCATTCCCGTTATGGCTTTCGCCGGAGCAGTTACGAATTTTAACAGTGAGTGAAAAATTCAATGACTATGCGAAATCAATAGAGCAAAAATTTCTTGATCACAATATTCGTGTGACAACAGATTTGCGCAACGAAAAAATCGGTGCCAAAATCCGCGAAGGAAGACTTGACCTCATCCCGTACCTAGCCGTTGTCGGCGCAAAAGAATCAGAGTCAAATACCGTTGCGCTAAGAAGCCGAAAAGACGGCGAATTAGGTGAAATCGGAGTTGATACAGTAATCGAAAAATTAGTTGATGAAATTAAAATAAGAAAGTTATAGTATTATTATAATATTCCTTTTTGTTAGTTAGTATGTTTTGTTACTTAAATTTTAAATTTAAAAATTTTTGTAATATATACTTTTTACACGTTAAATTTCGGTATTCGTTTTAAACCAGAATCGCCCTGAAAGGGCGATCGGATATTGTCTCAATAATAGTGTTTAGTGATTTTGAATTTAGTATCTGTGCTAATCTCCGCATGCGAACTAACCACTAACCACTAACCACTATCCTGTCGCCCTTTCAGGGCTGGTTTGAAATCGTAATATTTCAGTGAATTTTTTGTTTTTCAACTTTTTTTGGTTTATGAATTTTAAAACAAACCTTTATTTTCAACCTTATTTTTCTTAACAAAACTATTCATCAAAAAACTTAGTAGCAATGAATCACACAAAAAAACAAAACCTTATTACTTTATTATTAAAAAATGATTTGTTAATAAGGTAATAAGGTTGGTTTGTGTTGTATCTTTGGCTACTAAGGTTGTTTTGTTCAGAAAAATAAGGTGAAAAATAAGGTCGGCTAAAAATAAATTTGAAACCTTTGAAAAATTTCACATATATATTACGAAAAAATAAATTTATTCCACTGATATATTACATGAATTAAAACGGTTTGAAAAACTGCTCAACGATATTTTATCAAAATGATAAATAATTATTGTAACAAAATTTTATTAGGTGATTGTTTGGAATTGTTCAAAGACATTCCTGATGAATCTGTTGATATGACCTTTGCCGATCCGCCTTTTAATTTGAAAAAGAAGTATTCAAGTTATAAAGACAGTCTGGAATTGCAGACATACTTAAATTGGTGCGGACAATGGATTAATGAAATGGTTCGTGTTACCAAACCGGCAGGTTCAATATTTTTGCATAATATTCCTAAATGGTTAACTCACTATGCAGCTTTTTTGAATAAGATTGCTTATTTTAAACATTGGATTGCGTGGGAAGCGCCAACGGCACCAATGGGTAAATCTCTGCAGCCTTCGCATTATGGAATTTTATTTTACGCAAAATCAATAAAGGGAACCAAAATTTATGAACTCCGTCAACCGCATAAAAGAGATCGTAAACAAGGTTATCTTTGGAAAGATTACGGCGGCAAAAAAGATTTACTTCATCCTTTTGGTCCATTGATTGCCGATGTCTGGACGGATATTCATCGAGTTAAACATGCATCAAAGAGAGATTCTCATCCTTGTCAGCTGCCGATACATTTATTAGATCGTTTGATTTTAATGGTAACAGATGAAAACGGCATTGTACTTGATCCATTTTCTGGAACCGGTACAACAGCAATTTCGGCAAAACGATTAGGTCGTCAATATATCGGCTTTGAACTGGATAAAAAATATAAAGAAATTTCTGAACAGAAACTTTACCAAGTCGAACCGAATTACAAAATTGGTGATTGCTGGGTGAGTTTTTATCGGAATGAAATTATTACGCTGCGAAATATCGATTGGCAAAAACTGGAAAAGTTTTTTAACATTCCAACAGCAGCGAAGTTTATTGATTATCAAAAAGTCGAATTGAAGAGTAATGTTTCTATTCCAACAGAAATTTTACCTGAAAACAATCAGAAAACCCCGCCGGATATTTTGTTGCCGTACAACGAAAAAACACAATTCAATTTGTTTCAGCAAATCGAAACTATTTAAATTACGATATTATAGAAAAAATTTTAATCGTAATATTTCAGTGAAATTTTTGTTTTTCAACTTTTTTTGGTTTATAAATTTTAAAACTAACCTTAAAACCTTTACCGTTGCGCTAATAAGCCGAAAAGACGGCGAATTAGGTGAAATCGG
>JAITKS010000286.1 GCA_031278315.1 Planctomycetaceae bacterium
TAGACGCATTCGTAACAGAAAAAGTAATAGAACTTGCAGAATCGCTCTTTTCTCTTTTTGGTTCAGAGGGTCAAGCGCAATAGAAAGTAATAAAAGTAATATACGTAGTAATAGTAATATATCAGGGGAATAATTTATTGTTGCCGGCGGGATCGCGGTCGTCTCGACCGCATCTTTAGGCGTTTTTTGTACAAAAAAGATGCAGACGGGACGACTGCGTTCCCGCCGGCTAAAATATTTTTTAGTAATTCACTTAAATTTAAAATTACAATCTCTCTGTGGTTAATAAAACAAATATTCCGCTGATATATACTCATTGTCCTTTAAAATTCGGTATTATTTTTTGTAACGAAAAAGGTGACCGTTCACGCATAAAACTAGAATCGCCCTGAAAGGGCAACCGGATTATAGCCCGCCCCAGCGGGGCGGGTAAAAGTCCCCGCCAAACCGAAGCCCTGAAAGGGCGGCAGGATATTATGACACGATTATTGTGAAGAATCCGACAAAAAAAGACAAATAGCAAATCCTCCGCGCATAAAATAAAATCGCCCTAAAAAGACAGCAGTATAGTGGTTAGTGTATAGTGGTTAGTGGTTAGTGGTTAGTGGTTAGTTCGCATGCGGAGATTAGCACCGATTATAAGTTCGAATCGCTAATCACTAATTATTGAGCAAATATCCGATCGCCCTTTCAGGGCTTCAGTTTGGCGGGGGAATTGTTACCCGCCCCGAGTGGGGCGGGTTATAATCCTGTTGCCCTTTCAGGGCGATTTTAGTTTAAAACGAATACCGAAATTTAAAGTGTGAAAAGTATAGTTTCCTTGAGTAAACAAAACTATTTTGTTGACGCTTTTATAAAAATATTAGAAACATGACAAAAGAACAAAAAATTTTTTCCGCTACAGGGCAAATTTTCATAGTAATATTACTTGGTATTATGACAGCAATTCCACATGTAATTTCCCATTTTAGAGTTAGTACTTCTAATGGATCGCCTTATGACACTTTATACAATACATATTTAGATACTGTTTGTGGTCTTAATGCCGGTTTGTTCATTTTGTATTCAGTTACATTGATTTTTTTGAATTATTATGAATATAAAGTAGATGAATTGAGTTTATATTTAGCACTATTGTTATTTGTTTTGACGTGGTTATCCTTATAGCAGTAACGGTAATCTTAACCGACTTGCAAAATTATTGCTGTAACAATTTTATCATACAAACACTTATGCGCAAATAAAATTTACAGTAACTCAACGAAAGCCCTGAAAAACAACTCAGCATCATTCAAAATTAGATACTTTATTTATGCTCGTACCCTAAACTAATAAGATATGAATCTACGAAAATATTTATATCTTTCTTACTTCATAATTTGTCTTGACGTGTATTTTATGGATTGTTATTATTTGCGAGTTGTTTTTAATTCGTCAACAACAATTTAATTATGAGTTATCATCTCACCGAAAAATTCCGCATCTCAAAACAAATTACCGAATTTTAAAATAGAAAGAATATACAAAAAATAAAATTGAAATATTGAGACACAATGTATTGTGTCTCTACAAAATTTTTTGTTTGTTATAATTTTTGTATTTCACTCAATTTTCGGTAATTTCATTTCACGGTTGATGCGGTTGATTTCTTCCGGCGTAACATGATAAATATAAATGGAATATCCGGCTCTGGAAATTGGTTTAAGATGAAGAAAAGATCGATACTGTTTTTCTTGATCATAAAGATAATTCACACTTAAAGCATACCAACCCGATTGCGGATTATCGATAGAGTGTCTTGATTTTTTCGGTATTTTGGTTTGTTCTAACGGATAACTCTCGGTAATTGCTGTAATGATTTCTGTTACCTCTGGATGTTGTAAACACCATTTTTCAAGATAAAACATGTCTTGTCCCCAATCGATATTGCTGTCGAGAAGATGCCTTCCGCCGTTGCGTGAACCGGAATTTAATAATGACACTATAAACGGAGTTCCTTCCGGTTCCTGCGGTGAATACGGCTCTTCGGATGTTGGGAGAATCGCCGATAATTCATTGAAATAAGAAACACTGTACGGATAAATCCATAAACTACTAAATATCGACCAAAGAATTAATATCGAAACAAGAATTTGTAAAAATCGAACTCGTAATAAACTTTTTTGTAACGAAAAAACATTGCCGGCTTTACTCATCCAAATAAAGAAAAACGGTAACACCGGAATAATATATCTTGAATGAACCGAAAAACCCGTTTGACTGCTGACAAATACTAATAAAACAATTCCGGGTAAAATAACAACCATCTCATCACGGCATGACGCGTTGTAATTTTTATGAAAAAACGTACAGAATACGGCAAACAAAAATAAACCGATTGTTCCCAACGGCGTTTTGATAAGTAATGCGTACAAATAATAATACCGCCAACCATGTTTCGACCATTCACCCCGCAAATAAGACGGCAAACCATGTTCAAAATCAAGACGCTGCGTATCAATTCCTTGAACAAAATTAGCAGGTAACGGAATAGGAATTTGTCCTAATAACGTGTTTTCAAAACGATTAGCACCATTGAAAGGAATATCTTTAATATTTTCATAACCTGTAAAAAGTGTTGTCTGAAATTTGAAAGTACCAAGTTGTTTACCAGTCCCTTCAAAAATATAGCCCATGTTGATAATGACCAAACTCATTACAAAAATAATGACAATTTGTTTCAATTGTTGAAACCAGTCTTGACATGAAAGTAATTTAAGTTCCGGTATTCGATACAATATCCAGAGAACAATAAATAAAGGATAAAATATTAACAACGTAAATTTAGTCAATTCCGCAAAACCAAGAACAAGTCCGGCAACGAATGTTTCTAACATTTCAGGACGTTTTAACCAGCGATGAAAAAAATAAAGAGCAGTCATACCAACCGCCGCAGAAGGAACATCGGGACAAATTAAACAACCATAACCAAGAATGTAAGGTGAAAATATCCAAGTTAGCGTCGAGATGACAGCACCGAAAATTCCGAATAGTTCTTTTGTCCAGATATAACAAATTATTGTTCCCAAAAGTACAAAAACGATCAGACAATATCGTCCTAATTGTGTCCAAAAGAAATGATCGGGATTCTTTTTTATCCAAATATCTCCTGCTTTATACTCCATACGGCCAAAATGAGAAAACCCAATATCGGCAGCAGTCGGACAAAAAGTTCCTGCACAGAAAGCAGGAAACGAACCAATCATATTAGCAAGCGGCGGATTGACATGAAATACCGAGTAATCACCGCGGCAAAGATAAATCAATCCTGATGCTAAACGTCCGTTTTCATTATAAACGTAACTAAATCTGTGAGGTAACGGAACAGTAATTGTAACTGTTAATACGCATAAGAGTAACAATATCCATTTCGATCGGTTATTTTGCATCGTTATAAATCGGAATATCAACTGGTTTTGTTAATGGATTCGGAATCTTTGCCGTAACTTGAACCGGATGCATGACCAAATATTTCGGCTCTGCAACCATGAACGAAATGATCTGATCATAATCCGCGTTTCATATTCGGGTAAATGAATATTAATTTTGAGTTCAACTGTTTCATGCGGTTTTGCCGTAATCGGAATTTTTTCTGAAAATGCACAAGAACAACTCGACTTTTCACCAACTACAGAAATCTCTTTTGAAGTCAGATTTTTCATATAAAATGTAACTACTGTTTTTGTTTCCGGCTTCTGATTGTCAAGATTAATTCTTTTAGGATAAACATAAACCGATTGACCGTGCAAATATGCCGTCATTGCTCCCACACTCCCGAACCTGTAAAGTATGACTATGGCTATTATAATAAAAAGTCCAATACCGCCTAATATTGAAATCAACAATTGTTTATGAATTTTCATTGAATATCTCCAGATTTATTGTTTTAAAATTTTACATTTTTCTACGCCGCCTTTGAATCATACGCCAAAGAGCAATAATAATTATGATCGTCATTAATCCCATGAGAATATTACGCACACGATTTGTACTTGTACGACGTGAATTGTCAAAATCGGGTTCGGGTAGTCCGTAAACTGATAATGTAAAACGTTTGGTATCTTTCGGGTTGGTTTCACGTAAATCAAATTCTTCAAGCAATTCAGATGTATTTTGTATCCTAGTTCCGCTACTGTAATTATTATATTCTGTAAAAACATGATAACGTTTAGGTAAAGGAGTTCGATAAGTTTCTGTATCGTATGTAATTTTAATATCTTCATCTCTTTCATAAAATATATATTCCCAATGAAATTTAGCTTCCGAAATAAGAAAATAGTTTGTTATCAGAGTAACATTACCTATTACAGTATAATGTTTCCAACTTGATGATTGCTTTTCAAATTCCGGTGCATTTTTTACTCCTTCTGGAAAATCCGGCATTACAAATTCAAAAGATATTTGTAACTGTTTTGTGCCGTCTTGATCGACTTCTTTCATTTCTTTAATAGTACACCAATCAGAGAATATCAGATATGGTAAATTAGCACTAGAATCAATTCCAAATAATCCAACTCCTAAAGTACTAAAGATATTATAACCAACGGCGTCCGCCCGAAAACTTGGAGGATCCGCAAAAGCAACAGGAAAATTCCATGTCTGTAATTTTTTGTTTGTTTTTTCAAATTTGAGTTCGTTAATAGCCCAAATTTTATTGCCATACGGCTTTCGTAAAGAAAACTGATAATCATTACCCGTAACACTGGTACTATCATAATTGTCATCTTCATTGAATTTTAATATAGTACCCGAATGTCTTTGGTCAAGCCACAAAGGATACATGCTTACACATTTCTTTAAGAAGTCTCCCTCAACATTACCATTGTGCTTATACAAAAATGTCATAGTTCCTTCAACAGTACCAAGCGAGTGTAAGTATTCCTGCCACTTCTTTTTGAGTTCGTCCTTCTTCTCTGAAATTTTAACACTGTCAAAATTTTGAGAATAAACAACAGAATTAAAACATACAATCACAAACATCACAAAAAATAA
>JAITKS010000461.1 GCA_031278315.1 Planctomycetaceae bacterium
TTAACAGATATTGTGAAGAATCCGACAAAAAACGACAAATAGCAATTCATTAACGCATAAAATAAAATCACCCAGAAAGGGCGGTAAAAAATAACGACAACAATTATTAACAACAATTATTGTTCCATTTCCATTACGTCGGTTATGAGTCTCAATATCCGGTCGCCCTTTCAGGGCTTCAGTTTTTGGGGGATTTTACCCGCCCCGAGTGGGGCGGGTTATAATCCTGTTGCCCTTTCAGGGCGATTTTAGTTTAAAACGAAAACCGAAATTTAAAGTGTGAAAAGTATATATTACAAAATTTTATCTCAATCATATTACAATGAATTTTTAGAATTTTACTTACCATGATTTTCTTACTCTGCTGCTTGGTATGTTTAATAATTGTCTGTACTTTACTATTGTTCTTCGAGCAACTTGAATGCCGGCTTCTTTTAATTTTTCAACAATTGCTTCATCACTCAAAGGCACATTCTTGTCTTCCTCGTCA
This sequence comes from Planctomycetaceae bacterium, assembly GCA_031278315.1. GTDB lineage: Bacteria > Planctomycetota > Planctomycetia > Pirellulales > Thermoguttaceae > WRKP01. The sequence continues at coordinate 491 of JAITKS010000461.1, forward strand.
ATTATTTCTTGTAATTTTATTCTTACTACATCTTGCGAAACATTATCACCTCCGTTTGAAGCAGCAATTATTCCGCTAAAAAATCTCTTAAAAGGAAAAACACCCTGAGGCGTCATCATCCATTTGTCATCGCACGCTCTTGAAACAGTTGTAATATGCACACCTACGACATCTGCAATCTGCTGCATTTTTAACGGTTTAATAGCATGATTGCCCTGCTCAAAAAAATCGATCTGATAGTCAACAATCGCTTGCGATACTCTCAATAAAGTTCCCCGCCTTTGTTCAATTGCATCAAGTAATCCCTGCGCTGAACCGACATGTTGTTTAATATAATCCCGCGTGTTTTTGTCCATGTTGCGATTCTTAATCATACTTCTATATTGATCATTTATTCTCAAATTCGGTAAACGCCCTTCCTCCAATCTCACGGTATAAAATCCGTCTTCATTTTTTTCTACGACTACATCAGGAATGATCGTTGCTGCTGCAACTCCTGAAAATTCTGCACCCGGTCTCGGTTTTAATCGGCGTAACTCTGAAATCGCTTCTTGAATCCGCTCCATCGCAAATCCCGTCGTCCGAACTATCAACGGTAATCGATTATTCGAAATATCCTCAAGATGCGATTGTATCAACACTCGAATCACATCACAATTCAAAGACTTATTATCAACCTGCAAAAGAAGACATTCTTTTAAATTTCGCGCGCCAACCCCCGAAGGGTCTAACTTGCGGATAATACTCATCGCTTCAGAAAAAATTTGTAACTCCGAATCACTTGAATTCGTACCTAGAAATTCTGCCGTCTCATACGGAAAATAACCATTCTTATCAAGATTGTTAATAATCCTGTCAATCATCAACCTAACAGCATCCGAAATATCAAACCACGAAAGCTGCATCGTTAAATACTCTTGCAGCGTTTGAGAAGGCGACTGAATATTTGCAAACGCATCATTTCGCCGCTCATTCTGCTCTTCCAGCCAATTTTGAGATCGTATCGGCGATTCATCTATCGTGTCGGTGTATGTTTGGGCGAAATCATTTGCAGTCTGAAAATCGTCCTGCATTTTTACTATATGCAAATTGTCCAAGTCAATCACAGACAAATTAGAAGAATCTGTCAAAGAAATAGGAACTAACTCATTTGCTGTTTCATCAGCTGTTTCAATTGTATCATCCGAATTGTAATCTTCCGTTTGATTGTCATTTAGATTATTATCTCTGTCAGCATTATCATCAGTTGAATCATCATCATTAGAATCAGCGGCGTTATCGCTGCTGTTATCAGAATTTTCAAATTCATCTGTATTCTCAATTTCGCTGTCTAATTCGAGCAAAGGATTTTTTTCTAACTCTGCTTCAATCCGCTCTTCAAGCTGCAACAACGGTAACTGAAGAATCTCCATTGATTGGATCATCCGCTGTGTCAATACCTGTTTCTGCTCCAGACGCTGATCGTGACCAATATTGAAACGCATATAAATCTACCCAAAAAAACTATAATTTTACACTTAGATAATTTAATTTTAATTTATTATAAAATTCAGCAGAATTTTTAAACTGCTTTCACTAATTTTGTCAACTCTATCAACTCTGTCTAAAAATAACTTTTAGAAGTTACCTCGAACTTGAATCCGTACCGTACAATGAATTTCGGAGATACCAAAACATAACAACCTGCTTTCCGAAATGTAATCCGATAATCCGATAATTCGATAATCCGATAATTCGATCTGATAATCCGATACGTAATCAGTTGCCGATAACCGCAATTTCAATTTAGAGCAGTTTAAATTTTCCCTTTTATTATGACTTATTATGACCGTCAAAGTATCTTTATTTTCCGTCGCGTAAACGTTGTCCGAGATAATTATCTAGGTCTGGGATAGCAGTAATTTTTTCGATAGTTTTCTCGAAAGGATATTCAACTCTGCGAAAAACGATTAACGTTTTGTCCAAGACAGCATAACAAGCTCTTGGGTCTCTATCTCTTGGCTGTCCAACAGAACCTACATTTATCATGACTTTTCGATCACCTAAAATGTAACGTTCATCGATATCTTCCGGTGTGAAAAATTCGTGGTCTTCTGTAAATATTCCCGGTACGTGCGTATGCCCCTGAAAAGAATATTTCGGAATAACAGCAAATAATCGTTCCATTTTTCGCTCGTTATAAATGTCATCATGAAAGACATATTCATTAAGCGGGTTTCTTGGTGAACCATGTACGAATATAAAATCATCTTCGCGGCAAAGCCGCGGTAATTCATTTAGAAAATCCCATCTCTCATTTGCACCGAGCAAGTTCGGATTTTCGAGTTGTTCCCGCGTCCAAAAAATTGCTCTTTCGGCACTATGATTAAATCCCTCCGGATCGAAAAGCGTTGCCTGATCGTGATTTCCAAGCAGACAAACTTTTACCGATTTACGCATCAAATCGATACACTCAATCGGATTCGGTCCATAACCGACGAGATCGCCTAAACAGTAAATTTCGGTTATATCCTGCGAAGCAATGTCGGCAAGAACTGCTTCAAATGCCTCTAAATTACTGTGAATGTCGCTAATAATTGCACGTTTCAATTTGGTTACCTTTGAACCTTATGTGGTTACTTTATTCTTGTTCAATGCTGAACTAATCCAGCTACGAAAAGCAAAATCATACCAAACTTAAACATCATTGGGAACGGGGGGAGTTACCCAATAACGAAGTTAATAGGTAATTATTCTACAGATATACTTTTCACACTTTAAATTTCGGTATTCGTTTTAAACTTAAATTGCACTTGCAGGGCGAATTCATAGACAATTTTTTGACTCAAAAACAAATTGTACTTATTAAAAATTATTGCAACGTTTATTGACAATAGTTTCAATTAAAAAAATAAAAAACGAATGTAATATATCAGTGGAATAATTTATTGTTGCGGGAACGCGGTCGTCTCGACTGCATCTGTAGGCGTTTTTTGTACAAAAAAGATACAGGCGGGACGCCTGCGTTCCCGCCGGCTAAAATATTTTTTAGTAATTCACTTAAATTGAAAATCTAAAATTACAAAATCTGATTTCTCTGATTTCTCTGTGGTTAATAAAAAAAATATTCCACTGATATATTACAAAACGAATTTTAAAGTGTAATTGTTATATCACTTCTTAAAATTATCAAACGGCAAGTTATGACGGCGGCGATTACGCAGCGAATTCGGCAACTCCGATTTCGATCGCGGCTCATGAGATTCAGAATCCTTACTATCAACTACTGCCAAATTATTTGACTCATTATTATTTGAATTGTTTGAATTATTTGAATTGTCTTTGTTTGAATTGTTTGAAATCACAGGCGGTGATGATGTCGGCGTTGGTGTTGGCGTTGGCGTTGGAGATTGTTGCGGGGTTTTGTGATCGATTTGTTTGTCATTAGCTTTTAAGAATTGATGAATTCCTGAGCTAAAACGTTTGTTTGTAACCGAGCCGAGCGAAGAAGTTCCAAACGACAAAGTAGGTTGTTTGTCTTTTTTGTTACATTTATTCGGATTCAAATCAGAATCAGCGTCCGATATTGACTCGAAACAGTTAAACGCTTTCGCAATAAAACTTGATCTATAACAAAAAAACCACACGATATAAGCGATCAATCCTCCTATTACGGTGTCTGATAAATAATGACGGCAATCAAAAATCCGTTCAAACGCTACCCCTACAGCTAACAAATAAAATAAGTATCGTCCTCGCGGATAATTCCACGCCAATGCCAACGCCAATATTACTGCCAAAGCAGTATGTCCCGAAGGAAAACTATGAATGTCATCAAGTCCAATAAATCCAGATAAATCAAAAGAATTAGAAGTAAAATCATTGATCACCGGACGCTTGCGGTGAATCGAAAATTTAATCGCAACTATTGCTGTTTGAGAAGTCAAAACACTAAAAATAAATCGTACAAGACAACGCCGTCTATTAGGATCAAGCAAAAAACATAAAAATAAAATAACAAAAAAACATAACGGATGACCAAAGAATTCTAAAATCAGAATCCAACCAGCTAAACGTTTAAATAATTTGCCGCCGACATCGCCCGCAACCGGTTCCGTTACAACTTCAGATTCAACAGATTCAACAGATTCAACAGGCTCAACAGATTCAGCAGGCTCAGCAGATTCAACGCTATCATGATTTTTCGTTACGTTATTGTTTTTATCAATTATATTGAATTGATTAACACAAAACCACGAAGAAATCGGATAGTCCAAAAAACGATTACAAATTACAGCCAATATCAGACCGCAAAACACAATCGCAATAAATTGTAAATATAATTGAAAAATTTTGTTATTCATTTTTTTAATATTTTAACAGTTTAGATAATATACTCCGCATTTTTTTAATTTCGGTTTTTCGTTACAAAAAATAATACCGAATTTTAAAGGACAATGAGTATAAATTATTAATCTCTTAGTTTTGCTGCCGGCAGATTTGAATTTATTCGTTTTACCATTCTGAAATCTATTTGTCTTGCGTCGAAATCGGTGCGAATTACTTCTACTAATAATCTGTCTCCGATTCTTAAAACATTATTTTTTCTTAAACCGATCAATATTTTTGTATCTCTTTGATATTTATAGATGTCATCTGTTAATCCTTCGACTCTTACCAATCCTTCAGCTGGAATTTTTGTTCCTAATACAAAGATTCCATAAGATTCTACATTTGTGATAACAGTTTCTAATTTCTCACCTATTTTTTTGCTCATGTAATCTATTAACTTTAATTTTTTTAATTCGCGTTCAGCTTCTTCAGCTCGTTGTTCTCTTTCGCTGCAATGTTCTCCTAATAGAACTAACTCGCGTAATTCACATTTTGGATTAACGCCGTCTAGTATTTCGTCTAAAATTCGATGAATTATTATGTCTGGGTACCGTCTTATCGGCGACGTGAAATGACAATAGCATTTCGATGCCAACGCATAATGTCCTTCCGCTTCCGGAGAATAAACTGCTTTCTGCATTGATCTCAAGAGAGAAATATTCACGGCATATTCTTGCGAAGTTCCTTTGACGGCATTCAATAATCTCTGAAGAATAAATCTATCTTGAAATAAATCATCCGCTCTCAAGTTTGCGATTTCAAGCATCCTTACAAAACTTGCGAAACTTCTCAACTTGCGTGACGACGGTCCGCTATGAATCCTGCGTAAAAATAATATATGTTTCGAATCAATAAATTCTGCAACAGCCTCATTCGCCGCAAGCATACACTCCTCGATCAAACGATTCGAATCATAATACGGATAAACTTGCGCACCGGTAACATTGCCGTTGCCGTCGAGTTCAATTTTCGTTTCAGGAATATCCAACTCAAGAGACCCGCGTTCAAAACGCCGCCGCCGCAGCATTAACGTAAATTCATGTAACTCTTGTAAAAGTTTGCAAATATCAGGATGCCAATGTTCAGTAAATTTTTCAGGTGAATCGAAAAATTCTTGAACTTCATCGTAATTAAATCGTTTCACGCTGCAAATCGCCGACCGGTAAACTTCCGAATTTACACGAACTCCAGACGGTGTAAACTCAATGAAAACCGATTTCGTAAAACGAATTTTATTCGGCTGCAATGACGCAAGCGCATTCGATAATACTTCCGGTAACATCGGAATTACATGATCGGGTAAATAAACGCTAGTTGCTCTATCTTTTGCTTCTTTGTCAACCGCAGACATTTTCGTTACAAAAAATGTTACGTCGGCGATATGAACACCAAGCTGAAAATTACCATTATCTAACTTTTTTAACGAAATAGCGTCATCGAAATCACGTGCGTCAGCCGGATCGATAGTGATAATTATTTCGTTTGTTAAATCAAGCCGATTCATCGACGCTAACTTTTCTTCAATTACTTTCTTGTCCGAATCATTTTGAAAAGAGTCATCGGGAAACATCTTAAAAAATTTATCGACTTCGGTTCTTGCCGCCGAGAGAGCAGCCTCACTGAAATATTCAGGTAACTCAAATTGCCGCATAATCAAAAGCGTATCTAATCCGGGAGAGCCGTGTGCGCCTAATACTTCTACGATTACAGCCTCGCCGTCATTATACGGTGTTGGAAATTTTACCATCTCAACGGCTATTTTATCTCCGTTGCAAGCTGACGTCGAGGAAGCGTCGCCAAGCGGTATTTGATGTTTAAAAATCGAACCGTCAACTTGCACAAAAGCCCAATCGTCTGAAACGATATAAGTGCCGACAAAACGATTCGACGCCCGTTCAATAATTTTTACGACTCTGCCGCGTAATTTATTTGTACTGTTTTTGTTTTCAGTGTTATTATTTTGATTTTTGCGGTTTTTTTTATGTTTCTTTTTTATGAGATAATTATTTTGATTCTTATTCGTTTTACCTATAACTTCAACAGCGACAGTATCGCCCGAAGCGGCATCTTTTGTCCAATGAGCTGGAATGAAAACGTCGTCGGTTGGGATATTGCCGTCCGATGCTGTTCGCGGACGCACAAAACCAGTGCCGGAAGGACGCCGTTGAAAACGGCCGGTAAGTATTGATTGAATGTTATCAATATCGAAATTAGAAAATTCAGATTGCGTTTTTTCGGATTTGTCATTTGGAGATTTAGTTGATTTATCGTTACGTTTAATCTGAGGTAAAATGTAATGTTTTTTACTATATTCCAAGTCGCCGTTGGAGGTCATTTTAGTTATAAGTTTTCGTAACAATCCCGTATCCTTGCGCGGGAGACCAAGAATTTTGATAAAGTCTTTAGTTTTGACCGGATGATAATTGGGTTTGGATATTATTTTCAGAATAACATTTCGTATAACTTCGGGAGAAAAGGTCATATTTGTTACGAGGGTAAAAGTGTTAAGGTAACGGATAAAAAACAAGATCAGTGCAAAAAAGATCAGCGCAAATGATTAAAAACATAATTAACTTTATTATTCACGCAATTAAATTTATGCTCTGCCGCAATTGTTTTGTAAGTTAAGAAGTATAACATTCAACAAACTAAACACAACATATATTTCTAAAAACTAATATTTGTAATAATAATTTTTGGTAATATATCAGTAGAAATTTTTTTAACACGAAACACACAAAATTACACGAAAAACACAAAAGTTTTTTTTAGATTTATTTCGTGTATTTCGTGTTTAACAATTTGTAATATATTCAGTGGAATATTTTTTTTGACAGGATAAACAGGATTACAGGATAGTGGTTAGTGTATAGTGGTTAGTGGTTAGTGGTTAGTGGTTAGTTCGCATGCGGAGATTAGCACGGATTCTAAAGTTCAAATCACTAATCAACTAAGTTATGGTTTCAAGTTTTGATTCTTTTAATTTATTATTTAACAATCCTGTCAATCCTGTAATCTTGTAATCTTGTAATCTTGTAATCCTGTCCAAAAAACAAAACTAAAAATGCGGTCAAGACAACCGCGTTCCCGATCTCAATTTTTTTATTAACCACAGAGGACACAGAGAACACAGAGAAATCAGATTTTGTAATTTTAGATTTTAAATTTAAGTAAATTACTAAAAAATATTTTAGCTGGGAACGCAGGCGTCCCGCCTGCATCTTTTTTGTACAAAAAA
>JAITKS010000061.1 GCA_031278315.1 Planctomycetaceae bacterium
GCGCTTATACAGAGGCGGCACCGCATTTGATTTTGATGGCATTCTTACAACGAGTTATTAATGGCGGCGGACAAGTTTCTCGCGAAATGGCGGCAGGTTCGGGACGGCTCGATCTTTTATTAGAATATAACGACAAAAAATATCCGATAGAACTCAAGATTCGCCGCAGTGAACAATATGTCGAAAAAGGTCTTAAACAAATCGCTCGTTATATGGACATTCATAATTGTAAAGAAGGATGGCTCGCCGTTTTCGACAAACGAAAAACAATAGATTGGGATGATAAAATTTACACAAAAAAGAAAAAAATAAACGACAAAACTATTACGATTGTAGGACTGTAAACATGTCTCATAAAATATCTGTGAAATAATTTATTGTTGCCGGAACTCGGTTGTCTTGTTTGTATCTTTAGTTTTGTTTTTTTGACAGGATTACAGGATTAACAGGATTTTTAAATAATAAATTAAAAAAATTAAAGCGTGAACAATTACCAATTTATTTTGTATTTATTATGTTTGTAGATGAAGTTGAGATAGATGTCGAGGCGGGTAAGGGCGGCGACGGTTGTGTTAGTTTTCGCCGTGAGAAATATGTACCGCGCGGCGGACCAGACGGCGGAGACGGCGGAGACGGCGGAGATGTAATATTTCGCAGTTCGGGAAATTTGTATAGTTTAGTTCATTTAACACGACGAAAAATATGGCGGGCGAAAAATGGAGAGCAAGGTTCGGGTTCACAATGTCATGGTAAGAGTGCGGATAATTTAGTCGTGGAAGTGCCTGTTGGTACGATGTTATTTGATAGATGTTATGATTTCTTGTTGAAGGATTTATCGAGAGACGGCGGCGAAGTTATAGTTTGTCGAGGCGGTAAAGGCGGCAAAGGAAATGCACGATTGAAAACGGCAACAAACCGTGCGCCGCGTGAAGCTGAAAGCGGCGAATCAGGTGAATTTAGACAATTACGATTAGAGTTGAAAGTTATTGCCGATGTCGGTTTGGTAGGCAAACCGAATGCAGGGAAGAGTACTTTGATTTCGTGTCTTTCTGCTGCGAAACCGGAAATCGCATCTTATCCGTTTACAACGAAGCATCCGCATTTAGGGCTAGTTCAACTTGATTGGGAGCGTTCTTTTGTTATGGCGGATATACCAGGATTGATTGAAGGTGCAAGTTTAGGTGTAGGACTAGGACATGATTTCTTGAGACATATTCAAAGAGCTGGAATATTAGTGCATCTGATTGAACCTTTTCCTGATGACAATTCGGACGCATGGGAGAATTATTTAGTTATTAGAAATGAATTAATCGAGTTTGACCAATCGTTAGGAAATCGTATAGAAATAATTGTTATCACAAAAGCCGATATAACGGACGCTGATTTGATAAAAGCAAAATTCGTTGAAAAATTACAACGTGATGTATTTCTAATTTCGGCGGCAACTGGTCAAGGGATTAAGCAATTGACTGAATATATCTATGAAAAAATTGTAGAATCACGCAAATAAAAAGTGTAATATTGTTTCAATGAAATATTTTGAATATTTTGGTTTAGTTCGTTTTTCGCATACACTTTTTGCGATGCCTTTTGCGTTACTTAGCGGATTGATGGGAATGTGTTTGAAATTTAACGGTGAAGTATTATTGTATCCGCGAGTTTGGGATTGGTTTGGTATTTTATTTTGTATGGTATTTGTGCGTAATGCGGCGATGGGCTTTAACCGTTATGCTGACAAGGAGATTGACGCATGTAATCCGCGGACGAGGTCTCGTCATATTCCGTCGGGGATTCTTTCGCCGAGTAGTGTATTAATTTTTGTAACGATAAATTCTGTTTGTTTTGTGTTATCGACTTTACTATTTCTGCCGAATTTTTTTCCGTTATTGATTTCGATTCCGTTATTGTTATTTGTGTTTGGTTATAGTTATGCCAAGCGGTGGACGGTTGCGGTTCATTTTTGGTTAGGAATTGTTTTGATGTGTGCGCCGATAGGGGCATGGATAGTTGTAAGACCAGTATTTGACTCATTTATAATTGTGCCGTTAATATTGGGTTCAGCGGTGATGTTTTGGACAACAGGATTCGATTTAATTTACGCATGTCAGGATGAAAAAATTGACGCCGCACAAGGTTTATACAGTATTGCGGGCAAATATGGAATTAAAACAGCGTTTGTTATTGCACGTTTATGTCATCTTCTGGCGGTGATTTTATTCGCTTTGTTACCGATATTATATCCGATGTTTTCATTGATTTTTGAATTAGGAGTAATTATTGTTACGATAATTCTTATCGCCGAGCATATTATTGCAACTCCGCAAAAAGGTGAACAGCCGAATCTAAAAAGAATAAATATCGCTTTTTTTCAAATGAATGTAATCATATCAATTGGGCTGCTAATTGTAGGCATTGTAGATTTAGCTGTTTAGAGTAACGAGTCTTGTTGTTTGTGATTCCTGTAATTTAAAATTGTTTTCAAGGTAATTTTTCGTTTTTAACATCAATTGACCGTTACGATATATATTCTTTTTGAAATACAAAATTCACGAAAAAAAATATGAAATAAAAATTTTCGTTACAAATATTCTGCTGAATATTGCAAGAATTTGAATTTTTATGAAAACAATTTTTAGAATACAATGTTGAATGTATATTTTTATTTAGAGCCGGACAAGTTTAAGTTCGGCTTGAATTAGTTTTTGTCGGGCAGCTGTTGTTATATTTTGTTAGTATTTACAAAAGATACAAATAAGATATACTCTCAAAACTTTAATTTTCGGTTTTGTTGAAAAACTATGTTGTGTATTTGAATTTACAAATTCTGTAAATCTTGTTTATTCTATCGAAAAAGCGAAACCGAATTTTCAAGTAAAGTACATTGAGTTATCAGCAGCAGTTTATTGTTAGATTCGCATTAAAATTGCATAGTCGATTTTTAGAACCTTACAACTATAACTATAAGTTTAAGTTTAAATTTCGACGCGAATTATAATGCAAGAAAATTGAAACCTTTAACCAAAATTAAAAAATATGAAAAATAATAAACAAATTCGCAGCTTTAGCGGAAATTACAAATATAGAGCAGCTTTTACACTGATTGAGATTATGGTCGTGCTTTTTATCATTACGATGATAGCAGGATCGGCAGTATTGGCGACTACTTCTTATCTTGAGCGAGGCAGAAAGAAAACAACGCGTCAATATATTTCGCAACTTGACACTGCTATTAAGTCTTTCAACATGGCTGTCGGAAAATATCCTTCGGCGTTACAAGACTTGCTTACATGTCCGTCGGAAGTCTCTCCAGCGAAATGGGGTGATAGTTATGTAACCCATTTGCAGCAAGCAGACCCATGGGGATACGAATATAGATACAACACTCCGGGACAACACGTGAAAGAATTCGATGTTTGGTCAATAGGACCAGACGGACAAGATGGAACAGAAGACGATATAGGAAATTGGTCAACTGATTGAAATATCTGATTGAAATATACATATCGTACTATGCTTTTCATACTTTGAAATTCGGTTTGTAACATAAAAGGAACAAACGAAAATTTCTATAGAAACGTAAAGTTTTGTGTCTCGTAATTTGGTTTATTCCGTAATGCGGAAACGCAAAGTTTTGCGTTTCTGCACTTTTGGTTTGTGTGTTTGTGTTTCTTTACATGTTTACAAATATTCCAATGATATATTATCTAATCACATTTAATAATTTATGAAACATTTCACGGGTTTGATCTTTGGTAACACAAAAAGACCGGAATTTCAATTTCTGCACGATTCTAAATTGGATTTTATACGCAAAATTTTTATTCACGAGAACGAAATTTTATCATGCCGAGATCATACTGCCGCCGATATTGTGCAGGAAGAAATCATTCCCGATATTATTATGATTGCTCAAAGTTATCCTGATCAATTTCCGGCAAATTTTATGTTTTATATTAAACGGCGTTGGCAGATTACACCGGTTATTTTAATTACGGGAGTTGATAATTGCGGTGAATGCCGAACCGGAACTCCAATTGCAGGTTGTCTGCGAATCTACGCCTACGAGTGGAATGAATTTTGGTACGATCAATTGTGTAAATTCGCTTCGAATAATAAGTCAATTTTCAGCATGCCGCCAACTTGCAGCGACGACGAAATTTTTCTCGCCGCAATAAAAAACAGCTCGTTTAATTTATCGTATGAAAATTCAAAAAATAAGAATAGCACGAATAAAATTTGTCTAATTGTTACGCACGAAGACGTACTCGGAAATGATTACGCAATGAATAAACTTCTTGCAGATTACGCAATTTCACTCGGTTATAGTTGTGAGTTTAATCGGCATAATCTTTGTGTTTCGCCTAATCTTGTGCTTATTGATATTGATGATTCAAGATTTAGTTGTATTATTGAAAGCATTCAAAGATTGAGGTGTTTATTTGCCGATTCTATATTTAACGTTTATATCAATTCGCCCCGATTTAATGAAATTGCAGCGTTGCGAGATATCGGAGTTGTAGAAGTGATCCCGAAACCATTTTTTTGGTAAATTTATGGCGTCGAACAGTATTCGAAAAGCGGCAGTATTCCTGATCAGTATTCCTAAAGATCAGGCTAAAATAATTTTATCGCGTCTTGATCCTAAGCAGATTGAGGTCGTGATGACTGAAATTGCCAAGATTGGTATTGTTACACCTGAAGAGCAGGAAAATGTAATTCGTGAATTTTCTAAAGCGAATCCTGCGAAACTTGTCGGTTCGGTCGGCGGATTTAGTGTAGCAACAGAGTTAGCGGAAGCGGCATTAGGTCAAGATGGGCTAGCGGTTATAGATGGAGTTCGCAGTTCGCTTGAGGCGATTCCTTTCGGATTCTTGCAAAAAGTTGACAGTGAAAATTTACTCACGTTTATTATTGACGAATATCCGCAAACAATTGCGCTTATCGTCGCACATCTTCGACCTTCACAAGCAGCTGACATAATAAATGGTTTACCGCCCGAAAGACAATTAACTGTTATAAGACGAATCGCTGCGATGCAACAGACAAATCCCGAAATAATAAAAGATGTAGAAAAAGGTTTAGAAAACAGGATGTCAAGTGTGATGAGTCAGAAATTGGAAAGTGCAGGCGGAGTAGGAAGTGTTGCTGAAATCTTGAATGTTATTGACAGATCAACTGGAAGAACAATCATGGAAAATCTCGCACAAGACGACCCCGAATTAGTAGAAGAAATAAGACGTTTAATGTTCGTGTTCGAAGATATTCTCAAGTTGACCGACAAAGATATTCAAGAAATTCAGAAAAATGTCGAGAGCAATCAATGGGCAATTGCTCTTAAAGGTGCAAGTGAAGACCTCAAACAAAAAATATTCAAAAATATGTCAAAACGTGCCGGAAAAATGTTGCAGGAAGAAATGGATTTCTTAGGACCAATGCGATCTTCAGATGTCGAACGCGTGCAGCAAGAAATTGTCGATGTAATAAGAAAACTAGAAGACGCCGGAGAAGTTACTGTACATTCAGGAAAAGGCGGTGAAGAAAAATTCATACAATAAAAAATGTAATATATCAGTTGAATTTTTCAAAGGTTTCAAGTTTATTTTTTAACTAACCTTATTTTTCAAATTCATAACCTCAAAAAATGTTGAAAAACAAAAATTGGTATTTATTAAAATCGCGTAGAAGCGGCAACTGGTATTAGTGTAGAGCAATATTTTATGTAACGAGCAATAGGATTTAAGAAGTCGAATGAAACGTAGATTGATTACAATTTTGAAAGTGTTGATATTTGTTGCGGTAGTTGTGTGGGTTGTTTGGGAGTTAAACAAGTCGTGGAATAAGATATGTCAAATTGAGTGGAAGGCGGATTATTATTGGTTATTATTTTCTGCGGTATTTTATTTTCTAGCTTATATTCCGACGTCATTATTTTGGCGTTATTCGATGTGGTCTCTTGGTCAGCGGCCGGGGTTATATGAATCTTTTCGTGCGTATTATATTGGTCATCTTGGCAAGTATGTACCGGGCAAGGCGGTAGTTGTGGTTTTGCGCAGCGGTTTATTAAGTCGGGAGAGAACGAGTGCGAGTGTTGCAGCAGCAGCTGTTTTTTTAGAAACTCTTACGATGATGGCAAGCGGTGCATTTTTATCGGCTTTGATTGTTATTGTGTGGTTTCGGGAAATGGAAAATGGTTTTTGGTTGATGTTATTAGCTGTAGGAATGGCGATTTGTGCGGGTTTACCGATTTTACCGCCTATTTTTCGTAAAATTGCCAAAAAGGTAGGTGTAGGAAAGAGTGATCCTGCTATTGGTCAAAAGTTAAATGGTTTAAGTTTTAAGACATTAACTGTTGGATGGGGGTTAACGATTTTAACGTGGTTATTTCTAGGATTGAGTTTGTGGTGTGTTGTAAATGGTGTAGGAATGAAAACCGAACCGTTATGGATAAACGGTTTCGAATTGACGGCGAGATTTACTTTAGCGTCATCGTTTTCGGTCGTGTTAGGATTTGTGTTAATGATGCCCGGAGGAATTGGAGTTAGGGATTTCGTGTTAGCGCAAGTTTTAACTATTTATTTTGCAGGAAAACTTGACAATGATATGCATCTAGCCGCCTCGTATGCTATTGTAGTTGCGGGAGTGCAGCGTTTAGTTTCTATATTAGTTGAGTTACTAGCTGCTGCTGTAATGTTCAAAAAATTAGGTTGAAAACGAGGTTGATGAAAAATGAAATTAAAATCTTTGGGAAAATTTCACTGATATACCAATTACACTTTAAAATTTTTACACTTTAAAATTCTTTTTTTATTTACCACAGAGGACACAGAGAACACAGAGAAAGATGATTTTGTAATTTTAGATTTTATTTTTAAACACGAAACACACGAAACACACGAAAAATCACGAAAGCCGCGAAAAGGGGTTGTATATGATTTTCGTGTTTTTTGTGTTTAAAAATTTTCGTAAAATTTCTCAAAGGTTTTAAGTTTATTTTTAAACTAACTTTATTTTCAACCTTGTTTTTTTTGTCTATTTATTTTTTTGTGTGTTTTGTATTTAAAAAATAAAAGTGCAAACATTCACGGAACACCAATTGAAAAAACTCATCAGAAAAAGTGTCCCGCGAACCCTTGCACTTGACCGGTAATTAAAACCGAAATTTCAAGTACTAACAGTTTAATTTAACCATTCACGTTGTTTTTCTGTTTTAACGCGTTCACGTGTGATGTTAATTATCCCAATCAAGTAACGATGACTATCCGCTTCTTTTGTCAAATGTTTGGTAAACTTATAGATTTCATTTCCTGCTATTATAGCCGCAAATGCAATTGTGCCATAAAAAGGAATTGCATTCAGTAAAGCAAGACCGCCCGCTACACCGCTCCCTCCGGCTGCAATTGATCCGCCGCCAAGCCACGCTAAAGCTGCACTTGTTTGAGCCGCTCCTGATAACGAAGCAATCGCAACTCCACTACTGGTCACTCCATAAGTCGTCGCATACATCAATACGCCATGTGCAACTAAATAAGAAGTTACTGAAAAACCCGTTGAAATAATAACTCCTTGCGTTCCTAAAGATAGAGCAGTTTTCCCGTCAACTTGTCTTGCTAAATAAAGACCGCCGGCAAATAATACACTTCCTATTGCACCGCCAGTCAAATTACCGCCAACTTTTGAAAGTAAACTTGAACTCCTGCCTAATAATAACGATACTTGCGTTCCGGCATAATTGCCTGCCATCGTTGACCCAAACACAACACCGCCCGTTACTGCTGCACGCTTAACGTTTATTTTTCCCGTTTCGTATAGTTGCATCCCAATATCTATCGCGATTGATATACTTCCAATAAGTCCTGATAATTTCACTGCTTGCCAATCCAAACCGGCAATATAATTCCATTTCGGATTAGTAACAAGTTGGTCAAATTTTTGTGCATCTTGACAAATTTCGTTGGTCAATTGTCTGGTTACTTCTTTTGATTTTCCTTGCAAATGTAATATTCGTTGAGCTTGCGATTTAATAGTATTTTGATACTCTACTGGTAATTTGCTAAATTCTCCCCGAATTATTCTGCGATTTAACATTTTGTTTCCGCTGTCATCTAATTGACTAATTTCAAAAACATGCTCTTTTCCTTCAGCACGATAAGAAAATAATCGCGGACGATATTTTGCATTTCCATCAGCAGCAGATTCAATATATTTGATACTTCTGTCTAATTGCCGCTTAATTAAATTGGGCGTTACAGATTTATCAGTACAAAAATAATTAAATTCACCTGATGGAGTTTTCCAAATATCAATAGATACTTTGTCATTTAACGGAACAGTAGTAATCCGTATCAGTAATTTGGCATTGTTTCTTACTGCTCCGCCTACTTGTTTGATATTGCTTTTGGAAATATCATCTAATAAGTTTCTGTAACCGCTTGCAGTTTCTTTCAAATGTGATTGTATCCATGTTTTGCTCATTTGTTTTCCGTTGGCGGTCATTCTAAGAGTTGCTTTACCGTATTTTGCGTCAGAAATGAGCATATCTCGCGGAAGACCGTTTTTGTCAACTTTGAAATACAATCCGTCTATTCCTTGTGTTCCGTTTCCTCTACGAAATGGTGTTATTTCACTCCAACCGCCTGCATTTTTTAATGTACGCTTGGTGAAAACATTATTCATCATTTTCTCGCCGTATTCGCCCTTGATATGATTCAAAGCATACGCCGGCTGCGATGTTGAAAAATGAGTAAGCGGAATTGATGCCGCTTGACTTTGCGGAATCTGATATGCAATTCCTGTAAGCATCGTTCCAGTGACAAGTAATTGTTCGCTCTGAGGTATGCACGGCTTTAATAGCGGCTCATCTGCCCGCAGTGTTGCTGTAAGTAGGAAAGAAATAGAAATAACAAAAAATGTAATCTGTCTCATTTTCATTGATATAGACATTAATGTTTGATGGGTTAAATGGATTTTTTAAAAACGGCTTAAAAAATTCTTCTTTAAAAATTCCACTGAAATATTACAAAACATTCAATTATTATCTTTTAAAAATCTGATATATCTTTTTTATTTGTTTCATACATTCTTTTCAATGTGTTGAGAATATTACCTTGTTCATTTATTGATTTGTCGTCTTTTACCGGATTCAATTGATTTTCAGCCATGTATTTATTACATACCTCATTGTAAGCTCGTGAAACCTCTGTTGTCAAAAAACGATTGTCAATAGGAGCGAGATGGGTAACAAGTGAATTAGCAATTCTTTGACGTCCATCATCTCCATTTGCAAACCAACCGACACCGCTCCGGCATTCTTTAAGACATAGGTCTATTTCGTCTAGAGCCCAATTGTTGTATTTTTTACTTTGTTCATTACTTAACGATCTTGCTGTTTCGGCAAATTCATCACGTTTTTTTAATGCTTCGTTTCTAGTAAAATCGTCCGTTAGTGTAGGAATGACATTTTGTAAAATAGTTGCTTTTTTATTTAGAATCTCAAGTTTTTTTTGGATTGTTCCTTTACCTCGTTCATTTTTTATGTCGATTTCTTCAAATTTTGCCATTTCTTGCTTTGCTTTAGTCCACAAATCAAAGTTCTTTTTCTTTATGATTTTTTCAGCGAGTTCTTGCAGAGCTTTATATTCGTTGTTGATTTTATTACTTGAATTTGGCATATCCAGTGAGACCATTTGCCGTACAACCTGTTCACATTCCTGCAACTGATATTCGGCAATGACTGGAAAAGATGTTTCCAAAGATTTTTCAACAGCTGTTTTTTTAGCTTTCAACAACTCATCGAGTTTTTCAAGACTTTCCTTACGCAATTCCTCAAGTTGTTTTTCGGCTTCTTTTTTTTCTTCTGCTTCAGAAATGACA
>JAITKS010000104.1 GCA_031278315.1 Planctomycetaceae bacterium
CAGTGGAATTTTTGTTTTTTGAGATCACGAAATGCACGAAATAACGAAATACATGAAAACTATCTAAAAAAACTTTTGTGTTTTTTGTGTGATTTCGTGTTAAAAAAATTTAAAACAAAAATGTCAAAATAGACATTTACGAAAAAATTCCACAGATATATTACTTTATTTTATGATTTTCAAACTTTCGATTCCTCTTGCGTCGATGATTTTAACGGCGGCATTTTTTCCGCGAGTGAAAGGCAGTGAGAGAGTTCCTCTGAAGGATTCGATTTTTTCTTCGTCGAGTTCCGCTTTCAGACTTTTTGCTAATTTTGACCAGCCGTCTTTTGTACCGGACATTGGGAAAAAAACTTGCGACGGATACAAACTGCGTCCGTCATAATCTGTGTCAAGCATCCACATTGCAATATCGTTTTTTCCGCCGCTGATAATTTCACCGTTTTTCGGGTCATAATAATCAAATCCGCACACTTCAATTTGAGATTTTCCTTTGTGTTCACCGTTTTTGATTGTTATCATTTTGACATCAGGTTGACCGATCAGCCAAAAACTCTCATTACTGCTGCGTTTTTTTCGGAGGTCATCAGTTAAAAGATCAGCATTCATTTGAACTTTTAGTAATTTACAGCCGAGTAGATTTTCGTTTGTTTCGTCAATATCTTTTGCTGCTTCTTCGTCGAATTGAAACGCACAAAAAAGAATAATTTGTGCAGACGGTTTTAGATTTTGCGCTTCGTTGATTGCCAGTTCGACAGTACGTTGTTCGAGCGGTGCATGTTCGGGACCGAAACAAATAAAAACACGTTGTGCGGAATCTTTGGTTTCGGCTTCTGCTTGTAAGAATTTTGTACCGGAAAGCGACTCAACACGAGTAAACTCAATTTTTTTACCGCCTTTACTGCGTACTCCGGTTCGTAACAATTCATCTTTCCAATTTGATTGTCGAATTGTTTCGCCGCTTCGGGCAATGGACTTATCTGCATCAATAATATTGATTTTTTCTTTTACCTTTTCTTTTGTGTTTGTATTTGTTTTTGTATTTGTGTTGATATCTTCACCCGAATTTTCGCGAGTAATACCGAGAGCAGTCGGTGCGGGAACCGCCTCAACGGTGAATGGTCCGGTAATACGAATTTTCTTTCTATCGATATACGGTTGATCGTAAAGTATTTCTTCGGGGGCTGGTTCGTTGTTGGCAATTGATTTGAGTGTAATATGAGGTACGGTTTTGTAACGGAATCCGCTGCTGACTCCTTCGGTAGGATGAACGAGTTCAAAGTAATCGAATTGCGCCGTCAAAAGACGCTGCTTAGCAAGTGTTATCGCAACACGGGACGTATCACAAGTGATCCAACGACGCCCCCAAGTTTCCGCAACATAAGCCGTCGTCCCGCTGCCGCAAGTTATATCCAACACCAAATCACCCGGATCCGTCGTCATTAAAAGACAACGAACAATTGAAAGATTGCTTGTTTGAACAACGTATATAGTATCACCTATACCAACATCATTCCATCTATTATCCAGTTCCATAAAAGAAAAATCATCGAAATATCTTTTATAACGGATAGAAGTTGGAGTTTGAACAATACGATTTAACTTGGCAACTCGATTAAGTCCTTCGATTGTACAACTCCAATGTTTATGAGCAGGCGGATAAAATTTTTTTCCTTGAAATTCAAAACAAGTATCACCTGTTTGTGATCCTGCTGAAACTAGTGCGGTTGTTTGAAAAATTTTTGCATTGCGAGGTAATAATTCCGGATGTATTTGTTCTTTTTCCGACAGAGATCGTGTCTTTCCATTTTCTAATTCAACTTGGTTGTATCCAGAACCTACTCCAATTTTTTTTTCAATGTAAAGTTGATGATATTTACATTTCGATTTATCTTTACAATACCAGATAATAAAATCTGTCAATACTCCCAGTGTATTCGAAGAACGTTGTCCTGGTTTTTTATAACAAATAGTGGCAACTTGATTTTCTTTTCCGAAAATTTCATCACAGATTTCTCTGATGTGATGAACATTTTCGTCTGATATTTGCACGAAGATGCTTCCTGATTCGTGTAGTAATTCTCTTGCGAGTAGTAATCGATCTCTGATGTAAGTCAGATAGGAATGGATACCGAGTTCCCATGTATCTCTGAACGCTTTAATCATTTCTGGTTCAGCGGTGAGGTCTTCGTCTTTTCCGTCTTTGACGTCGCGTTTATTGACGAAGGGTTGGAAGTTTGAACCGTATTTGATTCCGTATGGCGGATCGAAATAGACCATTTGAACTTTGCCTGCCATTGATTCTTTTTCGAGCAATGAGTTCATTACCAACAGCGAATCTCCCGCAACAATCCGATTTGACCAATTTTCCGTATGTTTGTAAAACTCAATTGCCTGTCTCAATGGTTTAATATCAGTTTCGAATAATAGGTTTTGTTTTTGGGCATTAGAGTTTTGTTTTTCGGTATTTTTTTTGAGTTCATCGATAATACGCCGCGGGTCGATTCTTTCGTGGACGTGTAGCGAGACAGTTTGGACATCGAAAGAGGTGTGTTCTGATTTTCCGCACCAATCAAGTTTCGGGTCGATATGCGGATCGTAAGAGTATTGTTTTTTCCGTTGCCCGCCGTTATCGGAATGGGCGTTGACTAAACCGACTGGCGGATTATTGACTCGTTTCTTATCTGTGTGCTCATACTGTTCAATGGGAAATGATTCCGTACTATTTTTCTTCTTGACCATGTTAATATCAATAAAAGTTAAAAACTAAAGGGACTTCTAAAAAACTCAATTAAAATTACGTTTTTAGGTAATATATCAGCGAAATTTTTTATTACAATATTTTGCAATCATTTTGTGTAATTTGTAATATATCAGCAGAATATCCCAAAGACTTCAATTTCATAAACCAAAAAAATTGAAATATAAATATTACGCTGATATATTATTCGTCTTTTAATTCATTGATTTTTGGATTAACTCAATGAAGCGTGACGGATATTGTACTTTATTATCACCCCAAGACATTTGTTTTTGTTTCGGATAGGTGATAAAAAGAAGTCTTTTGGCTCTTGTTAAAGCAACATACGCATTATTTCGTTCTTCTGCTAAATAATTAGAATTGTTGAGAGATCGATAATCTGGAAAAGTTCCTTCATTCATTCCCATCAGAAACACAATATCAAATCCTAATCCTTTAACAGAATGAACCGTACCTAACGTAATACCAGATGTTGACTGGTTGTTATGTACTATACCTAACGCAATTTGACTGCGAAAATGTGATAATGATCTTGTTTCTTTAGACACTTTTTTGCAATATCCCTCCCATAACGCATCATATTCCTGAATATCTTCAATCACTGTTAAATCACGATTTTCTTCCGGCTTATTTTCTAAAAATTGCTGCAACATCTTTAACGCATTTTTAAAATCGTTGATATTATTGTCGATACATAACCACGAATTTTTTAACTGTTCAAAATCTGTCTTTGTTGGTTCATTTTTTATTAATTCTGATAATACTTGTAACTTGTCTGGAAATGTATTTTTTGAAACGGTGATACTATCTTCCGTTAAATTCAGATGATTTAAAAGTTGAATAAAATGGAGTTGATCTCTTGGATTCACCAGCAAACGTAATCCGAGATCAAATGTCTGAATAAAATCACTCTCAAATTCACTTGAATCTGAAGTTTTTTTAACGAAATAGGAAATTCCGTTTTTTTGCAATACCTCTTCAAGCGGCGGAAAAATATACTTTGTACGGCTCAACACTGCTATACGGTCTTCCGTAATCTTTCCAATAATATCACGGTGTCCGTGTGTCATGTAATATTTAATTTGTTCAACAATCCATTCCGCTTCAGATTTTTGATCTAAAAATTCTTTAATTTCAAATAATCCATCCAATGAACTGTTTATTTGTACCTTTGTTCCGTTGTCAATCAAACAGTTTGCCGCTTTCAAAATTGCCGTAGTAGAACGGAAATTTTCATTAAGTGATAATTTTGAAACAGGTGTAAAATCATTTATAAACGACTCAGCCATATATTTTTTGTCTGCTCCATTGAAACCGTAAATTGCCTGATTCGGATCTCCAACCATCATAACTTTTTTATGCTCTGTTCCACATAACGCTTTAATCAATTCGTATTGTGCAAAATTTAAGTCCTGTGCTTCATCAATCAGAATATAACGGTATTGTTTGCGATATAATTCCGCAATTTGCGGGCAGTCGGTCAGAATTTTATGTGCAAGAACGATCACATCATCATAGTCAATTGCATTTTGAGATACTAAAAGAGAATTATATTCTTGCAACAGAAAAAATAGATAATTGTTTTCATTTTCACCGTATAAACCGCGCAGATTCTTTTTGTACATTCCGATTCTAAACAATACATTCTGAATAAACTGATCCTGCCCGCTTTGATTTTTCTGTTGAAATTGCCGACATAATGAATCGGATTCAAGAATTGCCTGAACAATTAATTCTTTTCTATCAGTGTCGCGTTCAAAAACCTGCGGCATATCGGCATATCCGATTAAATGTCCGCGCCGCCGAATCATTTCCAAACAAAAACGGTGAATTGTACCAATAAACGCTCTTGAGTGAATATCTTTTATTGTATCAGTAAGCCGGATTTCAATTTCATCGGCTGCCTTGTTGGTAAAAGTCAACACAAGTACGTGAGATTTTTTCTCTCGTTCCAAAAGAAAACGAATTCGTTCTGTGAGAACATGCGTTTTACCGCTTCCGGCACTAGCAAGCACCAGTATCGCCTCTGCGTCACTCGTTACAATTTTTTCTTGCGATGGAGTTAAATGTGCTTCTGTCATATTTTATTTCATGCTTAATTGTTCACTAATAAGATCAAAAAGTTGACGAATTTTATTTGGAATACGGCGTTCTTTATCGTTGCAATTTATAATTGATTCCGCAATGTATGGAGCAATTTGAGCCTTTACCTCTTTTATTTTTTTAGCAAGGATACCATTGTTATGGTTATAACTTTCGATCTCGTTCTTTATTGTTTTCAGATATTGTTCATTAACACAATTTAATTTTTTTACTTGAAAAAGAGCATTCTTTAACTCTGCAATATATTCTTGATCAATAAGATATTTTTCAATATTTGTATCATTGGGCAAAAGAATAATATTTTTGTTTTTATCGCTGGTCTGTAAATCTAGTTCTGTAAGCTGATTGTTAAGCCTTTGCACAATATTTGTTTCACCATCTCCAAAAATAAACCACGGAATATTTAGTGAACGGCAAAAGATAATAAAATTTTTATAGTTTGTTCCTGAACCTGTTCCGACAAAACAAATACCTAATTCAAACGGATTTCTTTTAAAATATTCTTTGGCAAAAATTGGTAACATTTGTTCTTCGGTAATACCTTCACAAAGAACAATACATTTTGCAAACAGAATCTCGCCCCTTGAATTAAGAATTTCACGTTCCATTTTTTTGAGTTCGAGTGGATTAAACGATTCATTTAATGTTCCAATTTTTGTTTCATTATTTGTTTTGTAGAAATGCCGAACACTTGCAAGCGGACAAGTTGCCGCAATAAACGGTGAATGGGTACTGACTATTTTTTGTCCTTCCATTTGTATGAGTTGAGAAATGAGATGCCGTTGTGCATTGGGGTGTAAATGTGATTCCGGTTCCTCTAGTGCAAGAAGCGGATGAAATGCTTCTTCCTCTCTCAAACTTTCTTGAGCATTCCATGAAATAAACGCTTTCAGTGTTAAAAGCGAAGCCCAACTTCTTGTACCAATACCGTGATAATCCAACGGCAACGATTCTGTTTCCTGTTCACGCAAATGAATGTTTAACCCTTTACCAATATCACGTATTTTTTTGTGAACAGGAGTGATTTCTACAGATGTCCCTTGTGATCCAATAATGTCGCCAAGTTCAGATAATCTTTGAGCAAGATGCTTTAAGATTTCACTACCGCAAATAATTTCATTATTGAGATTGTCAAGTAATGTTTCAATTTCCTTAACCTTCTTTGGGTCAAATTGAATTTTTGAAGTCAATCGTCCTAAAAAAGAATTTTTGTCGCGAATATCCTGAAGCACATCACGTTGAGCGTCAATAAAATAAAGAGGAATTGATTCAAAAGAAGCTCCTTTATCTGTTTCAAGTTTTGCGTTAGGGTACTCTGTAGAGTTGTCCCACTGTTTCAAAATTATTCGGTCAATCGAATAACCGCCGCTTTTGTGATTATTTTCCTTAATTCTTGTTCTGAATGAGATATACTGATAGGACTCTTCTGCGAAAATTTGATCTTCAGTAAAAACGCCTGGGAACCAAGGTTCGACAAAATTTTCAACTCGTTTGCCCTTGTCATTAATAGAAACAATACGAATATCAATAATAATTTCGTCCGCAAATTTTCCATTCTCGATATGAAAATCTTCTTTGGATATAAACTTTCGTCCCTCGCCAAGTGCCAAATGCAATGCCCGTAAAAAAGTAGTCTTGCCTGAATTATTAGCACCAACAAGAACTGTAAACTGATCAAGCGATAATTCAAGATTTTTAATCGCTCTGAAATTGGCAATTTTGACTCGATCTATAAGTATTCCCATTTTATTTATTTTTTGTGATTGTTTATATGTCAGCAAAGAATTTACTTCAAACTTTTAATCCCATTTGCGTCTATGATTTTAACGGCGGCTTTTTTCCGCATGTTAAAGTTAGCGGAACTTCTAAAAACTTCATATAAAAATTTATTGTTAGAAGGAACGCGGTCGTCTCGACTGCATCTTTAGGAGTTTTTTTTGACAGGATTACAGGATTGACAGGATTTTTAAATAATAAATCTAAAGGTAATATATCAGTCAGTTTAATTTATTGTTTTTCAACTTTTTTTGGTTTATGAATTTTAAATCACATATCTGTTACGTCCCGCAGAGATGACACTTTATTAGCTCTTTCCGTATGTTGTTGAAGCATACGTTTAATAATGTGCCGCTCCTAGCGGGACTTGGATATGTTTATAGCATTGATCTGAGTAAAAAACTAGTTACGAAAAAAATCTTATTCCTTATTCCAGTGTTGGTTGAACATATTGACCGTTACGTTGTGCTTCGAGCGTTTCGAGTTCATACGCGCCGTAAAAGTCGGCGT
>JAITKS010000122.1 GCA_031278315.1 Planctomycetaceae bacterium
ATTAGAAATCCGTAATTCAGACGGCAGTCAAATAGAAATCGTAATTCCAGAAAAAGGAAATAATGATTTAAATGTCGAAGTAAAATAGCGATTCATAATAATAAAAAAATCGTAATATATTACCGATTACACTTTAAAATTCGGTTTTTCTTTTTTTAATTTAAACTATTGTCAATAAACGTTGCAATATTTTTTAATAAATACAATATTTTTTTGAGTTAAAAAATTGTCTATGAATTCGCCCTGAAAGGGCAATCGGCATTAGCGTAGGGCAATCGCCTTACGTAATGGTTTCACCTTTGAAATTAAGCCCTGAAAGGGCGCAAGCCTAAAGATCATAAATAATCTTTTTGCTGCCGCCCTTACAGGGCTTTGGTGTGTTATATTTTTTTCCGTAGGGCGTTGCCCTACGCTAATGCTGATTGCCCTTTCAGGGCGGATTTGCGGACAATTTTTTAACTCAAAAACAAATTGTATTTATTAAAAAATATTGCAACGTTTATTGACAATATCTTAAATTAAAAAAAATAAAAAACGAATTTTAAAGTGTAATCGGTATATTACAAAAATAAAATTTCCGTGAACAGTTACTTAATTTGTTCCGTCATAAGCTGGAGCTTCGCCATAAACGGCATTGTTGGGATTGGGAACATTAGGATTTACATATCGAGATTGTCTTTGAGTAAGTGCTTCGAAAATTCCAAGACGTTGTATTCTGTCTCTTAAACCTTGCCGAAATCTTCCTAACGGACGGCGATAATATCTCGGTTGTACCGGCATTGGCTGATATGTCTGCGGTTGATACGGCTGTACTTGATTCGGTTGTTCTTGCTCTTCTTGATTTTGATACATTCCATTATTATATTGATTTTCCTGCCCGTAATATTGTTGACCTCCAAATAAAGGCGATTGAACAGGCTGCATCATCATGTTCGGCGGTTGCGGTTGACCTGGGAATTGACCTAACGGTGCCGATCGTCTTTCTAATGCTCGACGCCGCCATCGTTCTAATAAAGATTCACGAACAGGTAAAATCGATTCTGGATTAATAGCCGGATTATATGGCAACGGTTGACCCGTATAAGGATCACGATATTGAGTCGGCGGTACACTCGGATACCCCAAAATCAATTGACGACGACTAGGTACCGCACTGACTATCTCTGGCATCGGATCATAATAACCTAAATATCTCTGCTGAGGCCAACGATTTCCATGAGACGGAAAATTCGTAAGCCAAAGACTAAAATCAGACGGCGGAATAGGAAAATCTTGCGGTGACGCCGCATAACCCGGCGCATAAGGTGCTAAATTTAAACGATGCGTCCAAGGATCTCGATGCCACATTAAATACGGAATCGGCTTATTCGCTGATTGATCCGGTGACGCCGTTTGATTAGTGTATCCATTACCATATCCATTACTGTTACTGTTACCATATTCATTGTTATAAGCTGAATAAGGTACAGGAGGCGGTAACGTACCATGAGGTACCGGTGAATTATTATCTTGCGGCGAAAATTTTTCATTCAGATCTTTCAACGATTTCGAAATTCCAATGTTGCTAGACTCATTATTTGTTGCGCTATCGTTTGAAGAATTTTCAGAACCATAGGGCTTGATCGGAATTGAAGTTTCGCCGTTTGAACGCAATAGCGGTTGTAACGGCGGAAGAGTCAACGACGATGGTAAATCATCATCTGTAACTATATCACTTACTGAATTACTTACTGAATCACTTACTGAATTACTTGCTAATGTATTATCTGCTGTTGGTTCAATTCTGATATCATTATTACTTACAACAGAATTTTCACCGTTCCCGACAGATTCTAACGAAGTAATAACTTCATCTATTTTACTGCCGTCTGTCTCTTCAGATTGTGCATGAACTTTGACAACTTGAAATGAAATTGCCAAAACAAAAATACAACTCAAAACAATTGATCGCATTATAAATCTCCAATATCGATTAATCTTATTTTTTACTAAACACAAACATTTTTTCTCCAATTGTTCAGATATTATTAAACTACACTTATTTCACTCTTATTTGAACTTTCGGTTTAATTCGCCTGCTTATCTAACGGAACGCTATCGGAAAGCTGGGCTTTTACGTTTTCATATCACTGGAATTTCGCGGTATGGTACGTATATCTCAATTGAACGCAACGGGAGAGGCAGCACTTAATAATTTGTCGAAATTCACAATGAAAAAAATAACGTAAAATTATTACTTTCCAATTTTTCAGCATCTGTAATGTCAGTTATGCGTATTATTCCGAAAATTACGATTAAACAGAAATACTTGAATAATTTCTCCCTACTTGTCCGAAATTATTGACTTGGTACAATTTTTCACTTCACGTTGAATAAAGCGTGAAAAAAAAGAATATTGCAGCTTATTGGTCGAGTTCACAATTGAACGAGGGATATGAGGGATATTTTGTCCGATGTGATAAATCAAACTGCACGTTGACTCCGTATTGATTTGAAAACGTAATCCGGTTTCTATTAGTTACGAATCCGGTTTGAAACATGCAAGATTTTTATCTCTTTTTGAGTCATCTACGTAAAGAGGACAAATTATTTGAAATGTTTATACCCGTTTTCTGACCCGATACATAGACTAACTATCAGATAGATTTTAAACAGCTCTCACTTGAATTTTCGATTTGATTCGCTTGTCTGTTTACCTATTATTTAGCAGCAATGAATCTCCAAAAAAATAAAAAAATAAAACCTTATGATCTTATTGTTGAAAAATAATTTGTTAAATAAGGTAATAAGATTAGTGAAAAATAAACTTGAAACCTTTGAAAAGTTTCGCTGATTTACTGAATTTGCTTTTGCTCTGTCGAAATTCATAGTGTGAGATGTATAACTGTTGACAACTCAATCAGAATTTACTTTATTCGGTAATTCTGATTTATTCAAATTTAACAAAATCGGTAAAAGTCAGTAACAATTACCGGAATACAATATTTCATAAGAATACAATATTCGCCAAAGACATAACGTATTATTGTGTTTTTTGTATTCCGTTTAACAAAATTTAATATTTAGGAGAATATAAAATGAAAATGAACAGAAAAGAATTTCTGCAAACGCTAGGAGCAGCCGGAATTGCCGGTACTGCTGCAATAAATGGTCTTGATGCCGTTGAATTATTCGCACAAGATACAAATAAAACCGGTAAACCCGACTTGGTCGTTGTCCGTAACGGTGAGCCGGACGTAATGTTTCAAAATGCTATCAAGGCATTGGGAGGTATCGGCAAGTTTGTAAAGAAAGGGCAAAAAGTCGTTGTCAAACCTAATATCGGATGGGATAAACCGCCAAAAATTCCTGCTAATACGAATCCGATTTTAGTTGGTGAAATTGTCAAGCAAATAATGGAAGCCGGTGCGAAAGAAGTTGTCGTTTTTGATACTTCTTGTGATAATCCAAAAAGTTGTTATCAAAACAGCGGTATTGAAAACGCAGTTGTTAAAGCAGGCGGACGAATGGTTTTCACAGATAAGAAAGATCGGGCTTATCGAAAATATTATCGTGAAGTGCAATTGCCGGAAGGAATAATTCTGAAAAAAGCAGAAATCCACGAGGCAATTCTTGATTGTGATGTATGGTTTAATGTGCCGGTTTTGAAAGTACACGGCGGCGCAAAATTGACTTGTGCAATGAAAAATCTGATGGGAATTGTTTGGGAACCAAGAATTTTTCATTCAAGCGGATTACAACAATGTATCGCTGATATTTGTACTCTGACGAAAAAACCTATTCTGAATATTGTTGACGGTTATCGTATCTTGAAAGCAAACGGTCCGCAGGGACGTACTGAATCAGACGGCGTGTTGGCAAAACTGCAAATCTTATCTACCGACATTGTTGCCGCTGATACATACGCTCTTGAAATATCAAAAAGTCAAACCGGATTAACTTTAGATGACGCTAAACATATCAGCGCAGGTGAAAAATTTAAACTCGGTACGACTGATATAAAAAATAAAGTCAATATCATTCGCATTTCTCTGTGATTCGCGATTGATTTGTTGATGATCTGTTGAAGATCTGTTTTGTATATATTGTCAAAATTGTTGACATTATTTTTGTGTAAGTCATTTTTTTTGATAAGTCATTAAGGTAACAATTATGAAACGGCTTGTTCGTGTAATAATTGTTACGTTAATGATCTTGTAATGATCTTATAATGATCTTGTAGTGTATTGTTAAAAATTTTTCACCTGTATCTGATATATACGTATCGTACAATAAAATTCAATAAAATTCATTGTGCGGACCGTATAGCATAATTTGTGTAGATAATACGATGTTTATTCTTAAATGGTTTCGAGTATTGATTGCAATTGTAATGTTTGCAGCTTTGATGTTCTTGTTTATTGATATTTCGGCAATTGCACCTTTATCGTTACATTATTTAGCAGAGTTACAATTTGTACAGCTGCTGTTACGAGGCGGATTGATCGGATTAACCGGTGTTTTCGTTTTGTTATTTGTTACGATAATTTTCGGACGATGTTACTGTTCGATGATTTGTCCTTACGGTATTTTGCAAGATTTCATTTCACGAGTTGCAAAATTATTTTACGGCAAGAAACACAAATATTCGTATCGTCCGGCGAGACAGAAAATACGAAATTTGATTTTCGTTTTATTTATCGCAGGCGTTGTGATAATGACTTTTTTCAGCACGGCGGTAATTGTTATTCTGCTTGACCCGTACAGTAATTTCGGACGAATTGCGTTTTCAATTTTCCAGCCGATTAATATTTTCATCAACAATTTATTAGTCAGTGTAAATGATTTTATCGGAAATAATAAAGATATATTTCAACCGCGAGCAATCCCGTTATTTGATGTTTCGTTTATTATTTCTGCGGTGATGTTTTTGCTGGTAATGTTCTTATCTTTTTTTTACGGACGGCGGTATTGCAACATGATTTGTCCGGTTGGAACTTTGCTGGGATTTGTCGCGAATTTTTCATTATTTCGTGTAAAACTTGATCGGTCGAAATGTATCAAGTGCGGACTGTGCGAGAAAATTTGCAAAGGCGAGTGTATCAACAGTAAGAGTTGTATTGTTGATTCGTCACGATGTGTTACGTGTTTTAATTGTTTTAGTGTTTGTCGAAAAAATGCAATTTCGTATTTGTCGATTTCTCTTGTTTCTATGAATAAAAACAAAAATGAAATCGCAAAAGAAAACAAAAATGAAATCACAAATAAAAACACAAATGAAAACTCAAAAGAAAACAAAAATAAAAACACAAAAGAAATCAAGCCGAAATCTAATGCAGATTTGTCAACAATTGAAATTCAACATGGCAGACGCCGTTTCTTGCGGTTATCGTTTCTTTCTTTGTTATTTTCTAGTATTGGCGGCGGTGCGATGCAGTCTGATGATCCGTATGGAATCGACCCGTATAATGCTAATTCAAATTCAACCGATAATAAAGATGATAAAACGGATTCAGAATTAAATGTGAAATCGGAGCAATTGGTTTCAGATACAGCGGGAGAAAAAACGGCGGTGATTGAGACAAAGTCTGATGTCAATAGTTCAGTGTTAAATTTGGAAGATAATATTGACAAAGCGTCTCGTGTTTCATACGTCAATGACACGATAATATTACCGCCGGGAGCGAAAAGTTTGAAAAATTTCCAGAGCAAGTGTACTTCGTGTCATCTTTGTGTTAGCAAGTGTCCTTCGCGGGTGTTGCAACCGGGTACTTTGGGAAACAACCGTAATGTCGGGGGGAGCAGTAACGGCGGGATTGCAGGATTAGTTCAACCGTCTTTGCAATTTGATTATCATTATTGTAACAAAAATTGTACAGTGTGCGGCGATGTTTGTCCGAGTCATGCGATTGAGAGTGTAACTGCAGCAGAGCGTGAACTGCTTAGAATTGGTATTGTGAATTTCGTGAAAGAGAATTGTATTGTGTACACGCAGGAAACAAGTTGCGGTGCATGTCAGGAACATTGCAGTAATGGTGCAATAAAGATGATTCCATACGGTGATCCGTCAAAGAATTTAACGATTCCCGAACTTCATGCTGAATTTTGTATAGGATGCGGAGGTTGCGAGTCGATATGTCCTGTACGTCCGTACCGTGCTATTTATATCAAAGGTGTAACTGTGCAGACAAATGCGGAATTATCATACGACCCAAATGAAAAACAACAAACAATCGAACTAGATTTTATTTGATATATAAAAATTTGTAATATATCAGGTAGAATATTTGTTTTATTAACCACAGAGAACACAGAGAGATTGTAATTTTAGATTTTAAATTTAAGTGAATTTCAAAAAATATTTTAGTCGGGAACGCTGGTGTCCCGCCTGTATTTTGTACAAAAAACGCCTAAAGATGCGGTCGAGACGACCGAGATCCATGGAACAATAAATTATTTCACTGATATATCACCAAAATTTTTATTATGAATAACGAAACAAAAAAAGACAAAATCAAAATTGGATTATTTGGAATCGGATTGGATACCTATTGGCAACAATTCGACGGGTTAAAGGATCGATTAGTTGGGTATCAGAATGTAATCGCTGATAAACTTGGAAAATCTGGAGTAGAGGTTGTCAATGTTGGTCTTGTTGACAATCCTGATTCTGCGATTGAAGCGGCAAAAAAATTCAAGCAGGAAGATATCAGTTTGATTTTTCTTTACGTTTCGACTTACGCTTTGTCTTCGACAGTATTACCAGTCGTGCAGAAATTGAATGTACCGGTTATTGTGTTGAACTTGCAGCCTGTCAAATCAATCAACTATGCAGAATTTAACTCGCTTGGAGACCGTACTAAAATGACCGGTGAATGGTTGGCTCATTGTCAAGCTTGCAGCGTACCGGAAATCGCAAATGTATTTTTACGGGCGGGAATAAAATTTTATCAAATTACAGGAACATTACATGACGATTCTATTGCATGGAATGAAATAAATTCTTGGCTGCGTGCTGTTCAAGTTGTACAAATTATTCGTTCTTGCCGTATCGGTCTTTTGGGACATTATTACAACGGCATGCTCGATATTTATTCAGATTTAACAAAATTATCAGCACAATTGGGAGTACATTTTGAGATTCTCGAAATGTGTGAATTGAAAGATAATTTTAGTCAAGTATCTTCGGACAGCTTGAATAAAAAAATTTATGAAATTCACAATTTATTTGATGTTCAAGAAGATTGTCCCGAAACTGAAATCAGCCGGGCGGCGAAAATGTCGCTTGCTCTTGACCGCTTGATTGAATCGCATAATCTTGGTGCGATGGCATATTTCTACAATGGAACGGGGGACGACAATTATGTTGATTTAATTTCGTCGGTTATTGTCGGCAATTCTATTTTGACAGGTGCGGGAATACCAATTGCAGGTGAATATGAAGTAAAAAACGTATTGGCAATGAAAATTATGGATTCTTTCGGTGCCGGCGGTTCGTTTACTGAATTTTATGCAATGGATTTCAACGACGACATAATTCTAATGGGACACGACGGACCAGTACATACGGCAATTGCACAAGGTAAAACGAAAATAAAACCGTTAAAAGTTTATCATGGCAAAGTTGGTCAGGGATTGAGTGTTGAAACTTCTGTGCGGTATGGTAATGTTACGCTTTTATCTGTGATTGATTCGCCGGATGGTAACGTATCTTTTTTGATTGCGGAAGGTGAATCTGTTACAGGACCAATTTTAGAAATCGGCAATACAAACAGCCGATATAAATTTTCAATAGGTGTACGCGGTTTTATTGACGCATGGTGTAAACATGGTCCAGCGCATCACTGTGCTATCGGAATAGGACATATCGCACAAGAACT
Organism: Planctomycetaceae bacterium; assembly: GCA_031278315.1. Lineage (GTDB taxonomy): Bacteria > Planctomycetota > Planctomycetia > Pirellulales > Thermoguttaceae > WRKP01. The sequence continues at coordinate 7,860 of JAITKS010000122.1, forward strand.
TGAAAAACTAGCACAATTACTCGGAATTAAATCAATCAGAGTTTGTTAATTAAACGGTGCATGTTAGAGCGGATTGGACAAAACTAGACAATATTGAAATCAAAAAATCAATCAGAGTTTGTGTAATCGTTCACGGGAATTTTTTTGGGTGAAGGAAACCGTGTACCGGTTGCAATTACAATATTTGTCAAAATATACTCATTGTCCTTTAAAATTCGGTATTATTTTTTGTAACGAAAAAGGTGACCGTTCACGTATAAAACTAGAATCGCCCTGAAAAGACAGCAGTATAGTGGTTAGTGGTTAGTGGTTAGTGGTTAGTTCGCATGCGGAGCTTAGCACCGATTATAAGTTCGAATCGCTAATCACTATTATTGAGCAAATATCCGATCGCCCTTTCAGGGC
>JAITKS010000187.1 GCA_031278315.1 Planctomycetaceae bacterium
GAGAGATATTGTAACTCATAATTAAAATTGTTTTGTTGTTGACGAATTAAAAACAACTCGCAAATAATAACAATTCATAAAATACACGTCAATACGGATTATAAAGTAAGAATGGTATACAACTTGTTTTTGAGTCAAAAAATTGTCTATGAATTCGCCCTGCAAGTGCAATTTAAGTTTAAAACGAATACCGAAATTTAAAGTGTGAAAAGTATATATCAGTGTAATAATTTATTTTTTTGTAATATATCAGAGGGATAATTGTTTTTCTATTTAAGTTATCCGCAGCCGCTGCCGGCACCTTTGCAGCCTACACTGCCGCAACCGCCGGCATCGCATGTATTAGGCGACCGCATTAACGACTTGGGTAATTCCTTGCCCGAAAATATACACGGTACAGATTCCGAAATTAATCCCTCCAAAATAATTACACTCATCCCGCTCGACTCCAGAACCCTTCGCGGATTCTGACCACAACCGCTAACTAAAACCGCAGCACAATCACTAAAATCATTCGCCATCTTTAACCATCGTAAATCACCCGTACCCGCTCTCGGTGCCGGACGCTGTTCAAGTAAAACAATCTTGTCATTCTTCATACCAAATACACAAAAAAAATCCGCCTCGCCAAGATGCCTGTTTACAAATAATCCCTCCATCGTCGCTACCGCAACATTAGGACGCTCCGCCGTTGTACGAATAATCACCGCCTCCCGCAAAAGACGATTTATCTCAAATCCATTATCATTCCCCAACATCCCCGCTGCATCTGAACGGCACCGCGAACAATGCTCCATCTGCGGAATATAATTTTTTGCCTCGCTTCTTAATTTGTCCATTTCTGTTTTCTCCGGTGTTTTACTGTCCGACCAAACTGCACCATCAATATTCATCAACGGAATACAATTTTGAACGTCAACCCCTAACTCGCCGCAAAAACGTGATACCTCTAAAACATGATCATAATTGACACCCGGTATCACTACCGTATTTACCTTCACCACTATCTTACGCTCTTTCAAAAAACGAATCGATTCAACCTGCCGCTCAAACAATATCTTCGCCCCCTCAACTGAACGATAAACTCTGTTGCCTAATCTTACCCATGCGTAAATTTTAGCACCAATTTCAGGATCAACCGCATTCATCGTTATTGTAACATGCGAAATATTCAACTCCGTTAATCGATCAATATACTCACACAACCCAAGTCCATTAGTCGCAAGACAGAGTATTTTATCTGGATATTTTTTACCTACAAGCTCCATCGTCCGTAATGTCTCATCTGGACTCGCAAAAGGATCACCGGGTCCAGCTATTCCAACAACCGAAATGTCTGATAATCGGCTAAACACAGAATCAAGATAACGCAACGCTTGAGAAGGTTCAAGAACAACACTACTCACACCCGGACGGCTTTCATTCGCACAGTCGTATTTTCTGTTACAATAATTACACTGAATGTTACATCGCGAAGCAACCGGTAAATGAACTCGCCCTGTCCGGCTGCGCACCGACTCGTCAAAACAAGGATGACTAGAAAACATAATATTTTATAAACGTAAAATAATGATAAATAAAAATAATAAATAATAGTAGAAAAAAACGCTGTCGTCTCGGCCGCATACCTAAACGTTTTTTCATACAAAAAATTGTGCAAACGAAACTCCCGCATTCTTTCTGAATTTATTTTTTAGAAATTCAACATTAAATATAAGTCCATCCGCTTGCGGCGGTGTTCTGATTTTTTTCCATGAGAGCATTACAAATTCTCTCAAACAAATTCAAAGTACCTCTGTATCCGAGATGTAAAATTCTATGTCCGCCGATTCTATCGTGAATAGGAAAACTACATCTCACCAAAGGAATATTTAATTCACGTGCGATATAATAACCTTTACTGTTTCCGATAATAAAATCTGGTTTCATGTTTGCTGCTTTTTCTAATATTGTTGCGAAATCTATTTCTGCTCCGTCCGCTGCGGTCAGCGTTTCAACTCCGATTTCATTGAGAAATCCATTCATCGCATCGACAAAATCAATATCGCCGTACAAAATTGCCCGTTTGCCGGAACAATATTTATGTCCATCAAAATATGCGTCAATTAACCGATTCCGCTCGGCGTCCCATTTTTCGGGTGTTTTTTTACCGGTTATTCTATTTAATGTTTCAAAAAATATATCAGTGTTTTCAATTCCTATCGGCAGATTTATAGTATTCATTGGTATTCCAAAATTCGATTCTAAATACGAAGCACCGTTTCTGTCTTTGTTGAAAGCATGACCGAAATAAATCGTTCCCGAAGCGTCCGGCATCGATTCAATATCTTTAATCGTCGTTCCGCCTTTCGGCAAACGTTGATAATCTTCCCATACGCCGCCGTCAAGAGTTTCTGAATAATCGGGCAGCAGCGTGTATGGTACGCAATACGCCGACAAGATTTCATGTAATTCACGCAAATCTGCCGCCGAAACAAATCCCGAAATTAAATTTATACGCCGATTTTTTTTCTTGCTGTTTGTACTCAATTTAATTGCCAATGTCTCAATTACCGCATGAATCGCCTCGTGAAATCCAACAATATGAGTCCCGCGATAACTTGGAGTCGAAGCATAAAAAATTAATGGAAAAGTTGAATCCGTACAAATTATTTTTTTTGAATATTTAGTTTTGTACTCATGCAAGAAAAGTTTGACGTCATCACCTATCGTTTCGGAAAGACAAGTTGAGGCAATTCCGATAATAGCAGGTTGATACTGTTGTGTAACGTTATCAATTGCGCGAAATAAATTATCACGTCCGCCGAAAATCGCTGTTGATTCAACAAAATTAGATGACGCTATATCTATCGGTTCACGAAAATGACTGATTCCATAACGGCGAATATAAGTCGCACAACCTTGAGAACCATGTATTAAAGGAACACATCTTTCTATTCCGCGCATCACTATACAAGCACCAAAAGGTGAACATAATTTGCAAGCGTTACGTGTCGATATATACGAATGCATCGGAGTAATAAATAGTAAAAATATATTAAGCTCTTACTATAAATTATGTCAGATTCAAAAGCGTACCCGTTAAAATTTATTTCACGATAAATAAGTAACCAGCTCGAACCGAATATTCAAGTGAGAGTAGTTTAATGTTACATTTTTGGTAAACAAAATTGAAATTCTACAAAAATGTAGGTTTGTAATTCATAACAAACAAAAAACAATTAAATCAATTTTCATAATCAAAAAAGAAAATAATGACAACTTATAAAACGTCCATAGTCTTGCAAAATTAGGAGTTACAATTTACTAAAATTTTCACGGCAAATTTTCACGGCAATTTTCATATCAAATTGTATTACTCGGCAATTTTATATTAATGTCTGATTTGATGATTTCAATTTAACTATACGTATCGTACTATGAATTTCGGCGATATGACAATATAACGGTATGACTAAATAAAACCGCATTCAGCAAAATCTGCTTTCAAATCGGTAATCTGATCGCACGAACCGAATATTCAAGTAAGAATAACTTAAAAAATTAATTTGAATTGTTATGATTATTGCTTATGCAAAAATTCAGCCATTGATGCAATATATCCGTGAAATATTAAATTGTTGTTATTTTGTGATGTGATAAATTGCAAATATCAAATTCCCGTGTATATTCATTATTCATTATTTAATTTTTCAACTTGTTGATTTTTGTAGAACGATTTTTGTCTTGTTAGAAATTTTATTTACGTATCGTACAATGAATTTTTGTGAGAGTAAGCGAAAGTAAGTGTGTATTCCGTAAATTTGTTTGCCGATAGGTAAGCAATAAGTAAGCTTTAAGTAAGCTGTCAGCTCGAACCGAAAATTAAAAAGAGAGCCGGCTTAAAAACAGATAAAAATTAATAGCGGACTGTTTACAATTAATTTCAATAATTTCAATGAAGTGTGTTTTAATTATTCCTGATGGTTGTGCCGATTTACCGGTTGAGTCGCTTGGCGGTTGTACGCCGATGTCTTATGCACAAATTCCGACGCTTGATATGCTTGTGCGTGAAGGAGTTATCGGTAGAAGTTTATATGTTCCCAGCGGGATGCCGCCGGGTTCAGATGTTGCTACGCTTGGGTTACTTGGTTATCACCCGAAAAAATATTACACCGGACGCGCACCAATTGAAGCGGCTGCTCAAAATATTCAACTCGACGATAATGATTGGGCAATTCGATGTAACTTTGTAACAATTGATAATACTCGTAAAACCAAACCAATAATGAAAAGTTTTTCTGCCGGACATATTACTTCAGAGGAAGCGGCAGCACTTATTGAATCTCTTAATAGCGAAATTGTGCCGTTATCGCCTATTCCGATTCATTTTCATTCCGGTGTGAGTTATCGTAATTTGTGTATCGCACGAGACTGCAAAACTAGTTTCTCTAAAACGACAAAAACTTACCCGCCGCATGATTACGCTGATAAACCAATAAATTCTGCTATGCCGACCGGCACCGGTAACAATATTTTGCGTATGCTGATGAATGAGTCTCAAAAGATTTTGGCGAATCATCCAGTAAATATTGAGCGCATAAAATCGGATAAGTTACCAGCTACACAAATATGGCTTTGGGGATTAGGACAAAAACCAAAATTTCCAAACTTCGGAATACAATTTGATCAGCCCGAAATGAAATGCGCAATGATTACAGCTGTAGATTTATTAAGAGGAATCGCAACTCTTATCGGATGGACAAATATTATTGTCCCGAATATAACCGGTTACGTCGATACAGATTATGAAGCAAAAGGACGTTACGCAATAAATGCAATTAAGGAATACGATTTAGTTTGCGTTCACATCGAAGCGACAGATGAAGCCGGTCACGAAGGCAGTGCAGAAAAAAAAGTTTATGCAATTGAACAGATCGACGAAAAAATTGTCAAGCCGATTCACGAAGCATTGAAAACATGCGGCGATGAATGGAGAATATTAGTTACACCTGATCATCCAACTCCGGTTATATGTAAAACTCATACTTCGGAACTCGTACCTTGGCTGCTTGCCGGAAGCAACATTATCAAAACAGGAGTTACAGACGGCTACAACGAAAATTCAGCAATAAAAAACGCAAAGTACATTTTCAAAGACGGATGGAAAATGATGAATCTTTTGGTTAGATAAATCAAAATCAATAAAAAAAATGTTACAAAAATTAAAATGAAAAATACAATAACTATTTTGATTCGGTTGAATATATTTTTTGCGTTGTTACTCTGCACATGTAACAACTCAAACAACAAACCTGTTGTGATTGAAAATATTCAACAAAATGACAACAAAAAAAATACCGATTCAACAACAGCAGATATAACCGATGTTGATAAAAATCACAAAATTAATGGAAAGAATAAAGAGAAATATATTTTTCGTTACAAATTTCAGATCGGCGATATATTTCGTTGGAATGTTGTTCATCAACTTAAAATCGACACGACAATTAAAGGTACAAATGAAATTGTCGAGACATATAGTAAGTCTGTTAAAGTTTGGAAAGTGCTTGAAGTTACTAATGACAATGTTGCAAAATTTGAATATTGGATTGACGGCGTCGATACACGCAAAGTACAAACTGGTCAAGATTTAGTAGAATATAACAGCAAAAGAGATAACGAAATCCCCAAAGAATTTAGAGTGTTAGAAGGAACTATCGGCATACCATTGGCACATTTTATGATTGATATACAAGGTGAAATTCGGCGTAAAATTCCGCTCAAAATTTATTCTGATGAGAGCAAAGAAAACCGGATAGTAATTCATTTTCCAAACAAAGAACTTTCAGTCGGCGATTCATGGACAGTTAATTTACCTGTTGTAGATGTACAACTTCATACAAACTCTAATAAGACAAAAAAAATATCCGCGAAACAAAATTATGTATTTGAGAGCTTGCAAACTGGTATAGCAAAAATAAAATTTGATACACAAATCTTAACGCCGATTGAACCAACAATACAAGCGAAAGTTTTAGACTATTACGCTTCGGGTGAATTAACTTTCGATATTGATGCCGGCAGAATTATTTCACAAAAAATATCTGTTGACAAAACTGTAGTAGGTTTTGTCGAGCCTAATGATAGTTTACATTACATCTCAAGATTAACAGAGTGCAGTTGCGGTCTGCGTTCTTGCGAAATTTGCTCTGATAAAAATAATCAAAGTCAAGACAAAAAAAAGTGAGTGTAACTAATCATCTTAAAATGACCGTTCACGAAATTTTTCATTTTGTGAACGCTCTTGATTTAATTTGTAGTATATCGATGAAAATTTTTCAAAGGTTTCAAATTCATTTTTAACCAACCTTATTTTTCACCTACTATTTTAAAAACACGAAACACACGAAAAAGAGCTAACTATCAAGAAGTCCCGCTAGAGACGACACTTTATTAATTGTATGCTCCGGCATACGGAAGGAACTAATTAAGTGTCGTCCCTGCGGGATTTAACAGATACGTGATTGATAATTTAAAATTAGTAAACAACCAAAAAAATTGAAAAACAAATATTGTTGCTGCTGATATATTACTTTATTTTCTTTGTATGTTATTAATTTTTTTTGTTGTTAATTTATTACTCCGGTACGCGGCACGGTATTGGGTGATTTTATTTTGGGTCCATCAAGTAACTGACGCTTACCTTGAGATCGCGGAACTCTTGGCACCGCATTATTTGGAGTCGTTGGTGCTTTTTCATCAAGCAAGTCGGACAAACTTTGTTCGTTGTTGTTTCCGTTAGATAGATTGGGAATCGGTTGAGTTGAATCTGTATTTGTCTCCAAACTTTTATTTTCGTTTTGACTCTGACTCTGATTCTGACTCTGATTTTGATTCTGATTTTGACTTATACCCGGATTATTTGTATCTTGAATTCTTGTTGATTTCGAGCGGGCATTTTCAATAGCAGAACTACGTCCTGAAGGCTGCATTTCTGCATTGGCGTCGCAAATATCTTCGGCACATGCACACGGATTACGGTTACAAAATTTACACGTGTACGAAAACGGCACTTGACCCGCAAACGGCGGTTTATCACATTTACAAACTCCATCCGAACAAACCGGACAAGTATATCTAAACGTGTATGGTCGGGCATAACCGGTATAAAGCGACGGATTCCAATAATGCCGATAATATGGAGCAGGATTGTAATAAACAGGAAATTTTCTTGCGCCGTTATTATACTCATCAAGAATTGGACGCGGGATAACAGCAAATATTCTTGACTGTTTGTAAGGATTCCATTCGCCGTGCGGACCGCGTCCGTCGTCGGCGTGACCGCACGGGTCGCTTCGATGTTCTCGGCATGAATCGCAAGTTCCGCAAGGTTCATTTCCGGCGGTTAAGTCGCAGAAATTATTCATATCGCGGCTAAGCGGTTGAACACAATGTGAACAAACAGTTCTTTCGCATCGATAACCTAATTTACATTTTTCGCATTCGCCGCATGGTGTTTTGGGATCGTCTTTACACAACGGACATTCAGACACAGCAGCAGACGGTTGACCAAGTTGCTTTCCGGATTCGTCGATATGAAACCGGCGATGTACTTCTTCTTCAGGGATAGCACCGTATCGGTCAGAATTGTAAGGAACTGGTGCAATTCCGCCGCGTGAATAAGGTATTGTACCGATACGGCGAGGATCAGGATATTCGTCCGAATAGTTAAAAACTTCTGATGACACCGATGAAACATGATTAGGTTTAATCGGAGCAATAAGTTTGAGCGGCGGTTTGATCGCAGTATCATCTGTAGCGGTGATTGGTGTGGTGATTGTGTCGTGTTTTGTAATTATTTTTGGTATTTGTTTGGGCAAAATTGTTGAGGTGTTAGTATCGTCGGAATTAAGAATTGACATATCGAATAATTCACCTGAAAATTGTACTTCTTTGAAATCACTTTGTTGTTGAGATTGAGTTTTGGCTTGAACCTGATTTTTAAGTTGAGGTTCAGGTTGAGATTGAGTTTTCAAGTATCGAGTAGGTTGAGGTAACTGACGAATTTTTGTTGTTGAATTATTTTGTTGATTTTGTAATTTCTTATTGTTTGTAGAATTCGTGAGTTGTTTCTGAGTTGATTTTGATTTTGCAGGATAATTATTATTCTGATTAGTTTTAAAACTGGAATTAGAATAAGTGTTATAGTAAGTTGAATTATATTCGGCAGACTTAAAGAATGGAGTCTGATTGACAGCAGGTTTATCGTATTGAGCTGCATTTAATATCGACGTTAAAAAACCTAAAGTCAAGATAAGTGTATTGAAAATTTTCATTTTTATTCTCCGTTAAAATGTGGAAAGTGAATGTGAATGTGGAAATTATTCTTTGCAATTATTTCGATATATTTGTTGAATGAAATATATCGAGTGCAATGTAAGTTGTAATAATTGATTAATTACTTTGAACTATTCACACCTAAATTTGTCATTTGAATTAACGTAATTCTAAATGAGAATTATTGTATAGCTAGCTGAAATTCATATTACGACGCTATACAAAAAATTCATATCACGAAATAATAGGTTATAGATAATTACAAAGATAGACAAAGCAACAAAATCTAAAATAATTTTTTTATCTGTATTAGAAATAATTGTTACAATTATTACAATCATTAGAACAAATCTATACTTTCCAAAAAAATTTCGAGTTTCGTTTTTTTGACAGGATAAACAGGATTACAAGGATTACAGGATTTACAAGATAGCGGTTAATTCGTATTCGGAAATTATCACGGATTATAAGTTCAAATCACTAACCGCTAATTGATGGTTTCAAGTTTTGATTCTTTTCATTTATTTATTATTTAAAAAACCTGTCAATTCTGTAATCTTGTAATCTTGTCAAAAAAACTAAAAATGCAGACGAGACAACCACATTCCGGCAGCAATAAATTATTTCACTGATATATTGCATTCTGTAATAATTTTTCCGCACAAATAAAATACTCCGGCAATAACTCCATTTATTTTCAAACTATTTTTTATAAACTCTGGAGACACAACTGTATCTATTATTCCTCCGTATGTATCTACTTTGATCCAATAATAGTCTTTATTTGTGAGTTCATTGGTATGTTTTTTATAGTCTAGAATTATTCCTGTAAATACTGCTTCAGAAGTCATTTCAAACGTTTTGTCTGAATTATTATCTGGTTTATCTGAATTGTTATTCGGTTTAAAAGTTCCAGAGGGGGAAAAAAATTGTGTTCCCAATCGTAAAGTTTTTTCCTGTTTTGAATGGTAATCGTCAGGACTCTCGTAAAAGTCAATTCCATGCGTGAATGCAGTTAATTTTACTTTTTTTATGCATGGTAAATCCAATTTTTTTATTTCGGCGAAATTGACACATTCAAATACAAACGGATAATCTCCATTATCAGGTTTTTGGTCTTTCGGATTAGCCCATGCATAAAATGTTCCTTCCAAAACATTATCAATTTTTTTTTCGATCTTCTGAATAATTCCTGCCGAAAATTCACTTGAACCGTTATAAAACGGAGTTACACCGAGTAATGTATTTGCGTGATTTAATTGTATCCATAATTCTGCTCCCGTTTTTGAATGCCATTTAGAGTAATACCCTTGTTCACAAGATATTTTTTCACCTAATTTTGATAATCTTTTTAGCAATTTCAAGAATTCATATTCCGTCTTCACAGACATACCAATACATGAAAAATGACTAGCCATATTTTGTTCTCCAGAATTTTTAATAGGATAATAAAAAATTGTTAATAGTTTATCTATCGACAATTCATTGATAGTTTGTTAATCAGTAAATTGGTTTCGGTACGAAGTTTCATAAAACAAGACATCGTTTAATCGTTCTTTGAATTTATTAAAACTTGGAAGATTAATATTATTGTGATTAATTTCACCGGACAAAATTTTTTCGTTGAGTAATTCGCGAGTTGGTTGATTACCTAATTCTTTTTCAAGTTCATATTTCAAAGCGTGATCTTTTCTATT
>JAITKS010000032.1 GCA_031278315.1 Planctomycetaceae bacterium
TCAGGGCTTAGGTTTTGGGGGGATTTTACCCGCCCCGCTGGGGCGGGTTATAATCCGATCGCCCTTTCAGGGCTGGTTTTGTTTAAAACAAATACCGAATTTTCAAGTATGAATAGTATAGTGATTTGAACTTTAGAATCCGTGCTAATCTCCGCATGCGGACTAACCACTAACCACTAACCACTATCCACTGATATATTACTATTTTTTCTTTGCGGCAGATTGGAGACGTTCTTCTTGTTCGGCGGCTTGTTCTATCGTTCCGACATACATGAAAGCTTGCTCCGATAAATGATCCCATTTACCCGATGCAATTTCTTCAAAAGAACGAATTGTATCTTCGAGCGGAGTGATTTCGCCTTTCTTTCCGGTAAATACTTCCGCAACCAAGAATGGCTGAGATAGAAAACGTTCCATTCGTCTTGCTCTTAATACAACTAATTTATCTTCTTCAGCCAATTCATCGACACCTAGAATTGCAATAATATCTTGTAATTCTCTGTATCTTTGTAAAGTTCTTTGAACAGTTCTTGCGCAATCGTAATGTCTTTGTCCGACGTATTGCGGATCAAGCACACGGCTCGAAGATGCTAACGGATCAACTGCCGGATAAATTCCTTTTTCAGAAATCGCCCTTTCGAGATAGATGAATGCATCTAATTGTCCAAAAGCGGTTGCCGGAGCAGGGTCTGTCGGGTCATCTGCTGGAACATATACAGCTTGAACCGATGTAATAGCACCTCTTGAAGTTGAAGCGATACGTTCTTGTAATGCGCCCATTTCTGAAGCTAAAGTCGGTTGATAACCTACAGCCGACGGCATTCGACCGAGTAACGCCGATACTTCTGAACCTGCTTGTGAAAATCGAAATATATTATCAACGAATAATAATACATCTGTTCCTGTTACATCTCGAAAGTATTCTGCCATTGTCAACGCCGATAATGCAACCCGCAAACGTGCGCCGGGCGGCTCGTTCATCTGACCGAATACCATTGTCGTTTGTTCGATAACTTTTCGTCCGGTGTTTCCGATTTGTGCTTCCGACATTTCAAGCCAGAGGTCATTACCTTCGCGAGTTCTTTCACCTACACCTGCAAAAACCGAGCTGCCGCCGTGTGCCGATGCGATTCTAGCGATTAGCTCTTGTAGTATAACAGTCTTACCGAGACCAGCGCCGCCGAATAATCCTGCTTTACCGCCTCGTACAAACGGAGTAAGGAGATCAATAACTTTAATACCTGTTTCAAAAACTTCTGTTTTCGTTGCGAGTTCCGTAATTTGGGGAGCGTCGCGATGAATCGGGCGGTATTCTGCCGCATTCACTGCGCCTTTCTTATCAACAGGTTCGCCGAGAAGATTAAACACGCGGCCAAGTGTTTCTTTACCAACCGGAACAGAAACCGGAGAACCTGTATCAAAACAGTCCATTCCGCGAACAAGACCATCTGTCGTTCCAAGTGCAACACAACGGACTTTACCGCCCCCAAGATGCTGTTGTATCTCGCCGACAAGATGAATTATTATTCCATTCTGTTCGCTATCAATACGTACCGCATTGAATATCGTAGGAAGTTCAGACTCGGAAAACTCCGCATCAAATGTAGAACCGATTACTTGAGTAACCTTACCAATATTTTTTTTAACGCCAACCATGATATATCGTTTTAAGTTGAGTATTAAAGGATAAAAAGGAAGTTATCTTATCATCTTGGTTGTTAATTCAGTAAAATTATCACCAAATTATCACCGAATTATCAAACCGAATGAATGTAAATTGAAAATGCAGAATCAAGTTGGACAAAAGATAAACTAGCTACAAAATATAAAGTAATTTTCAGTTATTTTTTATTTCGGAATTATATTTACAGTATGAACTGTGTACTACTTTAGTAAATCTCAAAAAGCACGATTGTAAATCAAAAAGCCGAATGAGAACCATTAAAAAACGCGCCTCGACCGACTGAAAAGTCCAGTGAGTATAACAATATTAAACCAAGATGGAAGCGGGGGAGATATAATGTTATCAATTTATAGCGTAACAAACGAAAATTTCTGTAAAGACATAATACATTGCGAAATTTTTTCAGAGATTTTAAATTTCATTTTTATAGCCAACCTTATTTTGTTTTATTAACCACAGAGAACACAGAGAACACAGAGAAAGAATATTTTGTAATTTTAGATTGGTAATATATCAGTGTAATAATTTATTTTTTTGCGGGATCGCGGTCGTCTCGACCGCATATCTTTAGGCGTTTTTTGTACAAAAAAGATGCAGGCGGGACGCCTGCGTTCCCAGCTAAAATATCTTTTAGTAATTCACTTAAATTTAAAATCTAAAATCTAAAGTTACAAAATCTGATTTCTCTGTGTTCTCTGTGTTCTCTGTGGTTAATAAAAAAAATATTCCACAGATATATTACTAAAAAACGAATTTTAAAGTACACTGAATATATTAGAAATTTTCTAGATATAATCTTGAAATAATTCTTTGCTTGGTCTTGGAATGACTAGTTCAGAAACGAGTAGTCCTCTTTGTCTAACGGCTTCGGCGGCAGCGGCAACAGCTGTTGTTACATTTGATACACTGCCTGTCATCAAGAGTAATCCTTTTCCGCCTAGAGCCATTGCAATGTGCAATCTGAACAACGTAACTTTTGCCGTTTTACCGGCATAATCCGCAGCGACAAGAACACTCACACCGCTGAATGTTTCAATCAAACCTAAAGAATCGATATCATTTTCGTCTAGCACTACTGATTGTCCCAATGCCGGAAAAATTCCATCGTATGCGTTTGCTACAGCAATTCTATCTATTACGGCATCTCCGCCTATTCTATCTGCACATGAAATCGCCGATTCAACATCACTTACGTTACCGCTGAAAATCATAAAATATTTTCCGCTGCATATTGTTCTTGCTATTAACATCTCGACCGATGCCTCTTTGAGTATTGAATCCTGTACTCTATAACCAACGCCGATACTAGATAATTCTACCGCACCTATTGACCTACCCATAATTACAATTCTCCATCAAATCAAATCAAATCAATTAAAAACTTACAATCTTATATGTAAACAAAAACATTATTTGTAATATTTCAGAAAAATTTTGTAGAGATTCAAAACATTGTGTTTCTACTGTGTTTCTACTGTGTCTCTACATTTTGGTTTTATTTTTTGTAACGAAAATTGAATATTCAAGTTTGTGTTGTATATTACAAAATTTATCTACGTATTATTTAGGCTTATTTCAACCGCCGAATCCGAGTTGTGCAAGATTTCCAGAGCTAGTATTATTTTTTTGCGACGTTAATTTCAAAACATTGTCCATTATGTCTTGCGACCTTGAAATAAGTGCGACCAATTGATCTCTGTTTATTTCCCAATCTTCTGACAGTGTATTTTTTGAAATTGCTTCATCTAGTAGTGATAATTCTTTCATTAATTCACCTACAGAATCTTTTAAGTTTTTGTAAGGTAAATCTGTAATTTGCATAGCGTGAACTATATCGCTGAATCTGCCGGTTGTAACAGCCCATTGATTTCGTAACCATAGCAAAAGCGGAGTCCGGTTTATATATCCAACCGGCACATCGTCGTCGATTAAAAGTATTTGTTTTGCCGAGACTCTACACAGAAAATTAAAAATTACGCGTAACGGAGTATCAACCGGATAGCTTATAATATTTCGCGACACGAGATCGCCTACAGGTTCTTTCCATCTTGACAAATTACCGATCAGCGGGATAAAAGTCATTTCTGAAACCATACCTATCAATTTTCCGAAACTATTCACGACCGGCAAAGCGTCAATTCTTGTTTTAAGAAAGAAGTCAACGACAGAAGCTACAGTTTCTGTTGCGTTAATTGTAAGAGTGAAAGGTGTCATTACGTCGGCTGCTGTAACACCGCGAAACAGCTCGTTTATTCCTGGACCTCGTGAAATATCGGAATCGTGAACTAAAGTTTCTGTAAATCTGACGCAACTATTTCGACCTGATTCTTTCGCAAAGAGTAAAGCTTGATCTGCGTGTTCGATCAATTGGTCGAGAACGGTTGTATCGTCTTTACGTTCAGCGATTCCGAAGCTTGCGGTGATAGCTATATCGATATTTCCGTGCCGAATTGGATTACTTTCGAATTGTTGTCTTATTCGTTCAGCCCAATTCCATGCGGTTTTTTCGTTACAGCCGGGCAGAAGACCGCAAAATTCTTCACCGCCGTAACGACAAATTACATCAGAGGAGCGGGAGAATCCGCGTAAAATTGAAGCCATTTCGCGAAGTACGGTATCGCCCGCCTGATGTCCGTGAATGTCGTTGACACGTTTAAAAAAATCGCAATCGAACATTACGACTGAAAGCGGAAATTTATTTTTTATCGACCTGTCCCATGTTACTTGGGCGAGTTCAAAAAAGGTTACACGATTGAGAAGTTGTGTAAGCGAATCGTATTTTGCGGCGAACTCAAGATCGATTTCTAATTTACGAGTCCGCAGTGCAGCTTTGAGTCGAGTCATTATTTCTATTCGCAAGTCAGACAAGCTGCCGACAGATTTTTCAACGAAATCATCTGCACCCGATTCGAGACCTTCGATAAATGATTTCTTTCCGCTGAGTGCCGTGAGTAAAAGAATATATGTATAGTGAGGTAGAACTTTCCGTGCGTGTAGTTGACGTACGCGTCTGCAAATTTCCAGTCCATCGAGTCCGGGCATAACCCAGTCGGTGATAAGGACATCGGGGCAATCTTGCAATATCATTTGAAGACATTGATTACCGTCCGCGGCGGTACGGACATGATGTCCGCCCTGTTCGAGCAGGTGTGTAAGCAATCGCAATATAGCCGGATCATCATCGGCGACTAAAACGTTAACCGACGTAAGAGTATTATCTTCAGTCTTCAAAATAAACGTCCCTAAAAAACTTGTTAAAAAACAACCCTTAAAACAAAAAAACGTACCATTAAACCTGTTGCAGTTTTATATTGTGCATATAAAAAATTTTTGTAATGTGAAAGTGAAAAGAGAATATGTTATACAGCTCGTATTATGAATTTCGGTGATACAAATGTGTATTCAGTAAAAACCTGCTTTTCGATATGTAAGCAAGATGTAATCAGGATGTAAGCAAGCGGTTCAAACTGAAAATTAAAATGAGAGCAGTTTAAAAATTACAAAAATTCAATTATGCGCAATTTAAAGAGCAGGAATTGTATCACAAAAGGAGATCAATACAAGTTAGGGGGAAATCAAAAAAATTCTGTAGAGACACAAGGCATTGTGTCTCTACGTATCAGGGGTTATTTTTTTAATAATCTATCATGGCCTCGACGAATAATTGTTATGGCTTCTTTATAACGCGGCTCATCCTTTGTTAATTTTTTTAGACAATCACTTTGTTCCGGTCGGGTAAAGTTAAGACGTGTTCCTGTGTCCGCTGCAAATAATTTGGTCGAATTTACCGGAACTCCCGTTAATTCTGCAATCCGTTTTAATTCCGAATTATTCAACGGAGAACGTCCAAAAAGATGATTCGGAAATTCCGTGACATAATCGGCATCGGATCAAAACATCCTTTGCCGGATTCTTCATGTATAAGAATTTCGTTTCCGAAAGTGTCAATCAGAAAAATACCTGTTCGTTCTTTATCATTGAGTGTGCGTGAGCAAAGCAGAAACGCTTCATCCAATGGAAAAGGGTCTTCATATTTAACTGGTAATTGACTAAACAGATCAATTTGAGACACGACCGGATGACGAATATCCTGTCCGTTACGGTAATTTTGACTGTTGTGCATATACGGAGCGACATTGGGCGGCCACGAATGCACAATCGGTTTCATTCCGTCAAGACCAAGAGAACGATTCAAAATCACAATAGCACCCCAAGGACGATCATGACAAGCACCAAAGGTACATACAACTTGTTCGGATTTTCCTTCATTATTCGGCATGAACCGTGCATCAAAAATCGCTCCGGGAGACCAAGCGTTGTTACCATAAAATAACACCGGTGATCTGCTGTCGGGATACATTGTCCAGAGTCCAAATGAAGGACCAAAATGCCGGTCAACCAATGATTCTTCGGCATGAGCAAGCAATACTTTTCCCGGTGCTGCACATTGCAATAAATAGCGGTTACCTGCGGGACTTAACGGGAACGTGATATACACATCGTTAGATGCGTATATCACGAAATCATAGCCCGATTATATATTCATATTCAAAATCTAATTACCTGAATTACCTGTTACAAGGTAGGAAAATCCCAGCCTTCTCGGAATTTTGGTTTTATGAACGCATTTACTTCTTTTGAATCTGTTTCCATTTTGTCTGCATTCCAATTTACTTTTTTGACACCAGCTCTGTGCATGTTTACAGCAAGAACAATCGCTTCAGTATAAGGAGCAGCATACTCAATATTACATTCGCACTTTTCAGGTTTGTTTGCTTTGATCGCTTCTATCCATTGTCTCTGATGTCCAATACTCGGCGGATAAGTTTGTGCCGGTGCTTTATAATTTGCAAACTTGTCTGAAGGACGTAAGAAATGATAATCATAATGCACTTGCAACACTCCCTCCGACCCAATAAAAACAATCGCTTGACGTTTTTTGGGATCAATTAACTCTGCTGGTAAATTTTCCGGTCTGCGATTCGAATCGAACCAATGCACTTTTAATGGTTTCCCATCTGCTTTTCTATGTGTCCAGGTTATGTGTTGTTTGTCAGGATTATAAAGCGGATTCGGCTCAGGTCCATCGACTTCAATTGTTTCAGGCGGCGTCAATTTTAACGCTGTCCAAACCATGTCAATCGTGTGCGGTCCCATTCCGGCAACATAACCATTCGACGAATGCCAAAATGCAAATCTGCCCGGATGCGCTAACCACGCTTTATGAAATGGACGGAACGGAACAGGTCCAAGCCAAACATCATAATTGAAATTAGCAGGAACCGGCGTTTCTCCAACAGGTTCTCTGTCCTCTTTTTTTGACGGTACGAAATTTCCATCGCTCCAAATAAACACCTCTTGAACTTCGCCGATTGCACCGGCATTAATCAATTCAAATGAGCGGTAATAATGAGCGCCGTTAGTCCACGAGCGGACTTGAGTACCTGTTTGCGTGCAAAGTTTTTTCTTTCGTGCGAAATCTGCCATCAAGCGAATCTCCCATACAGAATTCGCTAGAGGTTTCTCACAGAAACAATGCAAACCAAGATTCATTGCCGTACAAGCAATTAATCCGTGTGTGTGATCCATCGATGCAATTAAAACTGCATCAAGCTCTTTAGATTTCTCGTCGAACATCACGCGATAGTCTTGATAGCGATGTTCTACTTTATATTTGTCAGCTTGCCTGTTGAGAGTGTCTTTGTTGACATCGCAAAAGGCAAAAAGTTTTCCAGTATTTTGCTCATTATATCCTGAATTATTACCGACCAATTCAGATATATCAGCACTCCCTCGACCGCCTACTCCGATTACTCCAACATTTAACCGCGAGTTCGGACTTTTGTCAGCGAGTATTGCCGGCGCACAAAAAGTACTTAATCCGGCAACGGATGCCGCTTGTAAAAAACGGCGGCGTGTTGTCGATGTTGATGAACGTTTCATAATTTTAACGTTTGTTAAATTGTTTGTTTTAGTTGACAAGACAAAACGGATACAAAAATTGTTAAACATAAATTTTCGTACTTTAATGTAATTTGATTCTGCGTTCTCTACGTTGAAATATCGGATGACCAAATATATCAATGCACAGATTTTAAGAAATTATACCCGCCGTTTTTAAATTTCGATCTTGCGGAACAACATTATTGTATGCTCCTATTTTCAATTCATGTAAATTTTGTTTATCTTGTAAAGAAATGAAAATCGATTTCAAAAATGTTGAGTATAATAAACACATTATCCCGAATTGTCACAAAGCGAAGTAATATACAATGTCTAAAAAAAATTACAACGCTTGTAATATCTCAGCAGAAACTCCTGCCGTAATTCAAAAAATTGAAAAACAAAAATTCTACAGATATATTACAAATTCCCGCTGTCATTTTTTTGAGTCATTTTGGAATCAGGTTACAGATTGACTAAAGTGTAGTAGAGGTTACAATTCTGCGTTTTCGTTTTAGTGTGTTGCTGAAACGTTGTGTGTTCGGAGTCGGAATAAGTGTCTTTTTAGTTGAAAAGATTTTTTTTCTAAAGCTATAATTTTGATTCTGATTTTTTGTAACGATTAATTTTGAATTTGTTTTTTATGATTACAAAAATTACAGTTGCTGAAGCTCGTAGTGCTGATTTTATTGGTCAGAGTGTACAATTAAGCGGTTGGGTTCGTACGCGGCGCGACTCTAAAGCTGGATTCAGTTTTGTTGAACTCAACGATGGAACCTCATTTGGGAACGTACAAATTATTGTTCCGCAATCGTTGTCTAATTATGAAACGATAATTAAATCAGTTACGCCCGGCAGTTCGATTTTGGTAGAAGGTATAGTGAAAAAATCGCCGGCTCAGGGTCAACTTACAGAGGTGGAAGCGTCGTTGATTGAGTTAATCGGCGAGTCTGATGCTGCAACTTATCCGCTGCAGAAAAAGGGACACTCACTAGAATTTTTGCGTTCAATTGCGCATCTTCGAGTTCGTACTAATACGTTTGGTGCTGTTGCTAGAATTCGCAATACGGTGAGTTATTCTATCCATCGATTCTTTCAGCAAAATAATTTTATTTATGTTCACACGCCGATTATAACAGCAAGCGATTGTGAAGGTGCCGGTCAAATGTTTCGTGTAACAACTCTGGATATTGAGAATCCGCCGCGGGATAATAACGGTAAAGTTGATTATTCAAAAGATTTTTTTGCTAAATCATCTTATTTAACTGTGAGCGGTCAATTGAATGTTGAAACTTATTGTATCGGATTGAGTAAAGTTTACACATTCGGTCCGACTTTTCGTGCGGAAAATTCAAATACGTCGCGTCATGCAGCTGAATTTTGGATGGTTGAACCTGAAATAGCATTTTGCGAACTGCCGGAAAATATGAATTGGGCAGAAAAGTTTTTGAAACACTTAATCACAGATGTACTAGTAGAACGCCGTGAAGATATTGAGTTCTTTAATAAAACAGATTCTACGTTGCTTGATACACTTAACCAAGTTGTTGAGAGTAATTTCATAAGACTGTCATACACAGACGCTGTATCAATTTTAGAAAAAAGCGGCAAAAAATTCGATTACAACGTAAGATGGGGAATCGATCTACAAAGCGAACATGAACGTTTCTTGACTGAAGAACATTTTAAGTGTCCAGTTATTTTATATGATTATCCGCGCACGATTAAACCGTTTTACATGAGATTAAATGATGACGGAAAAACAGTACGGGCGATGGATGTACTTGTCCCGAAAGTTGGTGAAATTATTGGCGGAAGTGAACGTGAATATCGTATCGATATATTAGAAGAACGAATGAACGACCAGAAACTAGATAAAGAATCATACAATTGGTATATCGATTTACGCCGATACGGTACCGTACCGCACAGCGGTTTTGGACTCGGATTAGAACGTGCGCTGATGTTCATTACCGGAATCGGAAATATCAGAGATGTACTGCCATTCCCAAGAACACCGGGTAATTGCGACTATTAATAATTGCTAAAAAACTCGTAATATATTAGTAAAATTTTTCAAAGGTTTCAAATTAATTTTTAACGAACCTAATTTTGTTTTTATTAACCACAGAGGACACAGAGAACACAGAGAAAGATGATTTTGTAATTTTAGATTTTAAATTTTATATTTTGTGTTAATTTATCTATTTGATTCCGTGTGTGGTGAGTACACCGCGCACTGCAATATTGGAGATACCCCTTCGGAGTGTGATAATGTCTGTAGAAACACACACAAGGTTTGTGTCTCTTCGTTAAGAAATAAACGTAATATTTCGGTAAAATTTTTTCAGAGGTTTCAAATTAATTTTTAACGAACCTAATTTTTCGATTACCGTATCAACTCCGATTTCACCTAATTCTCCATCGTTTCGACTTATTAGCGCAACGGTATTTGACTCTAATTCTTTTGCGGCGGCAACTGTAGGCTAATGCCGATTTAATGATTTATTTTTAATATCAGTTTGATTGTTAATCATTGTTCCTAAAAATTTATCTCCGTTAAAGTGAATCATGTGATCAGGATTATCAGCAACCCAAACTTCGGTTTCCCATGCAATATCAAATATCCATTTTTTGAAATCTGCTTTCGTTAAAAATGCAGTTACAAAAATTTGTTCGGCTTTACAATTTTTTAACATTTGCTTTAGTTCTAAAATTCTTGTTTCACTCATTGTTCCTGAACTATATACAACTTCAATTAAATAGAGCCAATTTTTTAATTCATTATATGCCGCAATATCGGGTAATTCATTGTGTGAAAGATTAAAAAACTGTAGTTCGCTAAGGCGTTTTTCGTCAATATACAACAATTTATTTGCCGTATCGCCAAGATACAATAATTCACAACCATATCCGAAACGCGGTAAAAATTCCTCAATAACTTGTTTTTGCAAAATATTATGCTTGCCCAGCGACAAATTAATTTTTTTACCATTGGGAAGTTTTACTGGTATTTTTTGCAGGTCTCTTTTTCGGGCAAGAATATTCGATAATTTTTGTCTATCCGCATTGAATATCGACAATGCTTGTTTCCAATGCGGAGTGTTGTATTTAATAATCAATTTCCGAAATGACGGATGTAACGCATAACCTCGTGTTGGATCGTTAGTCGCAGAACCTTTGATAGAACCGCTGTTGATAATCAAATTCGATAGAATAAGTAATTTCAAATCATTCCTCCGTATATTATCATACGAACCTGATGAAATTGTTTCTTCAAAATTTTTGTTTACAAAATTGATAATATCTCTTGTTTTCAGATTTGTATTATTTTTTGCTTGTTTCCAATTCGATGTTACATCAGCAACAGCGAGAAAACTTACCGCTATCCGTTCCATTGCCCGTTCCGTTTTCCCAGTCAAAGGAACGCCGACAATATCTAAAATTTCAAGAGCCTCATTTATAATCTTTTGAATAGATTTAGATTTCGCACTCTTCGTAATATAGTTCTTCATCGCTAAAAAGTTTTTTTTGTTTTGTTAATCTGATATTATTTGTAAGAATTTCGTGCGTTGTAAATGTTTTTATGTTATGAAAACATTCTTGCACAGACATTGCAAACTGATACGCAAGTAACGGCGGAACTGCATTACCAATTTGATAAAATTGTTGCGTTTCATTACCTTTAAATTCAAACCAATCAGGAAAAGATTGTAATCTTGCGGCTTCACGTAATAGTAATCTCCGCCGTCTGCCGTCCGGTAACTTAACTCGATGCATATCGGCAGTCGGAGCAGCAATATTTCTACACGTTAAAGTTCTTGCTGGTTTATCAAAATGCAGATCACGAGGATTAATACAGCAAGACGCCTTTTCATATTTTGCAATATAAGCATCCATTGACGGCGTCAAAAATTTACTTTCTTCAGGCGTTGTCCGCATCGTATCTCCAATCGCATCGCCGACTGTTACTCTGCTGGATTGCGGCTTAGGAAAACGAAACACAGACCGATGTCCAACAACAAATAATCGTTCCCTATTTTGAGGAACGCCAAATTTCACAGCGTTTAATAATTTGTATTCAACCCAATAACCTAATTGCCGTAACTTAGTTAGGATGACATCAAAATATCCATTAGAATAGAGTAATCCTCGAACATTTTCAAACAAAAATATCTTTGGTTGAATTTTACATATCGCATCAATAAAAATGGGAAATCCATTACGGGAATCGTTGCTTCCTTTTTGATGTCCTAAACCAAATTTACTGAACGGCTGACACGGCGGTCCGCCAATAACAATATCAGCATGAGGATAATCAAAAAACATTTCAAGTTTTGTAACTTGACAATTTCCATGTAGATTATGATTGTATGTTTCGACGGCAGCGCGGTCTATTTCATAGCCAATCGTTTTATAACCAGCTGCTTCAAAACCAAGAGATAATCCTCCGCAACCAGCAAACAGGTCTAATACAATTTCAGACTCGGTTACTTGGGAATGTAACAACTCATTGATATATTCGACGTATGACAACATAACTCTTACAATCTCCTCTCACTAATTTCATCAACTAATTTTTCGATTACCGTATCAATTCCGATTTCACCCAATTCGCCATCTTTTCGACTTATTAGCGCAACGGTAAAGGTTTTAAGGTTAGTTTAAAAATTCATAAACCAAAAAAAGTCGAAAAACAAAAATTCCTCTGATATATTACAAAGATCTTAAAAATTTAAAATTTAAGTAACAAAACATACTAACAAAAAGATTGATAAAAACCAAACCTCAAATCATTAAAAATATTCCGCTGATATAATGATTTTTTAGAAGTTTCCAAAAATAATTTACTAAAAAATTTTGCGGAATTATTACAAAAACGGCGGAAATATTATTGTAAAAATACAATATATATTGCCGCCGTTTCGAGTTTTCTACATTATTCCGAAATATAACCTCTGATTAAATTAAATTTTTGTAACTTCAGTACAACTAAATGACTTCTTGTTACGGTAACTCTATTACCGATAAAGTTGACGGCTCATCATATTTGGTATTGACCAAACCGGGAAAAGGCCAATCAAAATTCACAATGATCAATTTATTACCTACAGCAACACACTCACACGGTTGATCAAGCGAGCCGTCTTCACCAGTCGTATCGCCGTTTTCTGCAATAAGCTCAAGTTTGGCTTGTGCACCGGTTATGAGCTCTCTTCTCGATAACGGACGAAATGCCCAAATAGCATTTCTTTGCGAATCATTGATATAAATCTTTTTTGTTCTCTTGTCATAATAGATACCGTCACAGCATTTAATTTTAGATTCACCTTTGTGAATTTCATAAATTTGCCGTACTGCTCCATTTCTATTTAGTTTGATCGCATACAAAGTACCATCGCCGAAATTTCCAGTGTAAAGCGTACCATCTGCCGAGAATGTAATTCCGTCGAAACCGGCATTGTCGCCTCTTTCACTTTTTTTCGCTTCCTTTATAACAATAAGATGTCTATCTTTTGACGTTGCCGTTGCCGGTCTTACTTTGATTGGCGGATTTTTACCTTTTCCGGCTTTAAGGATTTCAGCACTTGAAAAAGCCCAAATTCCGCCTGCTCCCGTTTTGCCGGGTATGTCTAGGAAAGTATCAGAGACATAAAGTTTATTGTTATACCAAGCGGCAGCATTGGCGAGATTCAATCCCTCAACTGCAACTTCAACTTCACCTGTTGGTTTATCACCGTCCATCAAAACACGCAATACTCGTGATTTATGATCCGTATTGAAAAAATACTGGTTATCACAAACATACAAATGACCATCGGGACCAAAAACTAATCCCATACAACCTGTTTGACCTGTTTCCGCTAACACTGGAAATTCAAGTATTTTTTCTACCGTGCCGTCAATTCCGACCTTCGCCAGTACTCCCGGATACTTTTTCGGAACTTTAGAATCATTAGCTCGTCCGCCGCTATTAAAATTGGGGACAGTGAGAAAAATCGTACCGGTTTTCGGTGAGACCGTTAAGCCGTCTGGTCCGTTCATCTCGGCGGGAAGTTTGGCAAATAGTTTAGCTTTTGCCAATGTTTTTTCTGCTGCTTTATTAGCAGTTTCGTCAGCTTGTGTGAACAGTGTCTGCGATACAAAAACGCAAACCGCTATAAACGCAATTAAAGAGAATCGTTTCATTTTAACTCCTTTTCTGTTTTAGTTAATTTTAACTTGCTAAATTGTTTTATATTGAGTTTCGTCTATTTTGAAAACCATTAAAGTTGACAAAATTTCTATACCGCTCACACTATGAATTTCAATTATCCGAAAGGCTCGAAAACCTCTTGCCGATTCGTAAACATAAAAATTGTTACTGAAATTAAAATACTAAAATGCGAACAGTTGAAAATACATTTTTAAAACAAGTTTATCAAGTTGTTTGTTATTTTAGGTTACTTCGGAATAACCATAAGGCACAAATAATAAGAATTAAATTACGTCTGTCAAGTAAGAGGAATAAAAATTAATAAATATGTAATATACCAATTACACTTTAAAATTCGTTTTTTAGTAATATATCAGTGGAATATTTTTTTTATTAACCACAGAGGCCACAGAGAACACAGAGGAAGAATATTTTGTAATTTTAGATTTTTGGTAATATATACTCATTGTACTTTAAAATTCAGTATTATTTTTTGTAACGAAAAAGATGACCATTCACGCATAAAACTAGAATCGCCCTGAAAGGGCAACAGGATAGTGGTTAGTGGTTAGTTCGCATGCGGAAATTAGAACCGTATCTGAATTAGAATCATTAACTACTATTATTGATCCAATATCCGATCGCCCTTTCAGGGCGGATTTTGTATTAAAACAAATACCGAAACAAATACCGAATTTTCAAGTATGAATAGTATAAATTATCATAAATTTTAAAATTAGTTTTTGGGAGTAGTTTTATTTTTTTCGGCTTCGGCGGCGTCTTCGGCTTGGGCTTCTAGC
>JAITKS010000147.1 GCA_031278315.1 Planctomycetaceae bacterium
ACGCTGTGAACAAAATCGAAATCAAGAGTTTCGATAACCTGAACATCAAAGCAACCGGCACATTAAAAATGACTTCCGGTAACGGTTGGATCAATGTCGGTTCACAAGATGATATTACAATCGATAACAGTACAAACGCAGGCGTCAAATCAGGAACTTCAGGCAATCAGGAATTACGCTTGAAAACAGACGGCAGCATTTATGCCTCGAACTATAATAATATTGCAATTTATGCTAAAAACGCTGTCCTCGAAGCCGCAAGCGGAACCATCGGAATAAAATCATTAGAAAATAATACAACAACAATAAGTCCGCTCATCGTCAACTTGACCGGCGGAAACGCGGACACCGGTTGGATAACCGCCCGCGCTGAAGACGGCGTTTATATCACCTTTGTAACAAGCAACACCACAACACAAACCGACGCCTACATCCGTGAAATCAGTTCGCAAGGTGATATTAACCTCGAAGCAGCATCATTCGTCGACGCACTGCCGTCAAATTCCGCCGCAAAAATCGGCGGTGTTGTCATCGATCTCAAAGCTACAAACGGCTCAATCGGCAATGTAATCGGCGATTCAATAAATTGGCTTCTTATCTCACAAAAAGATAACGGCTCAACAAAATTATCCGCAACCGACAGCATTTACGTCAAAAACCCAAGCGGT
The DNA here is from genome assembly GCA_031278315.1 of Planctomycetaceae bacterium. Lineage (GTDB taxonomy): Bacteria > Planctomycetota > Planctomycetia > Pirellulales > Thermoguttaceae > WRKP01. The sequence goes on from JAITKS010000147.1 coordinate 669, forward strand.
TCATTAAATCTCGAAAGTTTAACCGCATACGAAGTCGTACAAATCAAAGCCCTAATTGATTTAATTATTTCCGGTAAAATTGAAGTCCAAGCTGAAACTACTTTGACCACAACAACAGGCGATTTGGAAATCTCTGGCGGTTCTTTCAACATCGGAACAAATCCGTTTACCGCAACCGCCGGAAATGACATTTTAATCTCCGACTCAACAATCAATGCCGGTACAACAATTTTGACCGCAACTAACGATTTACTTTTTAACGGCGGAACAACAGAACTTGCAAGTGCCGAATTGAAAGGTAACAATATTTCGATCACCGGTTCAACTCAATTCAAAGTTACCAACGCTTTCACCGCAACCGCTAACAACGATCTTTCAATTGAAAATGTTGCAACAACTGCCGGTGAAACAAAATTAACCGCAACAACCGGCGATTTGAAAATCTCTGGCGGTTCTTTCAACATTGAAACAAATTCGTTTACCGCAACCGCCCAAAACGATCTTTCAATTGAAGATGTTGAAAGTTTAATCGCCGATACAACAACTTTGACCGCAACAACAGGCGATTTGATAATGAAAAATTCTGAATTGACAATAAATGACAAAGCACAACTTGAAGCAACCTCTGGTTATTTAGAGACAAATAATTTAAGTTTGACAGCAGATTATATCAAGGCAATATCGAAAGGAAATATTTCTTTGACAGGCGGCAACATTCACGCAAAAGGAGAATCCGCAGACTCCGACGAAAACGCTTTAGTATTACAATCTCAAGATGCTAACATCTTGCTCGGCGGATTAATTACTGTCGATAAAAATAATGTCAAAATAACCGCAGACAAAGGAGAAATCTTTGATAACAACGATACAGATACCGACGGAGCTGTTAATCTGAAAGCGTCAGAATCTCATATCGTTCTTTCTGCGAAAAACGGTATCGGTTCGACCAATGTTTTAGAATTTGCATCCGCAAAATCTATTGAAGCAAAAACCGAAACCGGTAATATCGTTCTCGATATTTCATCAGATACGATTTTAAAAGATATAACAACAAACGATGGCAATATCGATATTTACTCTAACGGCTCTTTGACAATTGCCCAAGAAGGCAAAATTACCGCAGAAGGAACAAACACAAAAATTATTTTGGGTGCAGGAAATGATGTTTACTTTGGTAAAAACAGTTCATTAGAAGCAGACAAAGATATTATGATTGTTGCCGCAGAAGGTGATATTGTCTCACAAGCAACTGAAAACTCTGAAAGTGTAACATTAAAAGTCAAAGAATTTTCAGAAACGGCAAAAAGCGGCATTTATCTTGTTGCTGGAAAAAATATTACAGGCAAAAGTATTAATGCCGACAGTTTAGGTAAATTTATCGGCTCGCTTGAAGGCGGTAAGGTTGATGTAATAGCTGGTAACGATATTAGTGTTCACAATCTCAACGCATCGTCATTCATTCTCGGTAATGTCTTTTCGGGCGGCGATGTTTTGTTGACATCAGTAAATGACAAAATGGGTATCGATAGAATTGTTGCCCAACGAATTGACTTGGCTTCTGATAATATCAATATTCAACAACTAGCAGATAATGTTCAAATCATTCTTAATAAATTTGTTGAAAGTGACTACAACACCAGCAACCAAAAGTTATTGGGAAAAACAATTAATTTGAAACTAAATGGAGAAATTTCTTTGGCAATCACAAAAGAAGGTGCAACTATAACAATACCTGAACAACAGATTTCTACCGGTAATACATTCAAAATAACAGTTGATAATTTGGTTATTGATCATATTATCGCTGAAACAAATAGCGGATTATCTCATTTAGGTTATTCCGGTAATCAAAAAGCAGATTCAACAACGATTAATCAAATTTCGTCAAACGGTGATTTCACCATTAATCAACTATATTCCGATCAAGTTTTAGTTCATTCAGACAATATTGCCGGCGATTTGATTATCAACGACGGTCAATTTGGAAACACAGTTGCCAATGCCCGTTTAGAAATCAACCAAGTAGAAACAGAAATCGATGCAATCAATAAATCGAAAACAGTAGCGAATGATTTCTGGGTGTGGTCTCTTGACGGTACTTATTCGCTTGTCTCCTCACACGGCGGCATTGCATACAATGATGACTCATTACGAGCTTTGCGAAGAACCCAAATGTATCTAACCTTAAACGGCGATACATCCTATACCGACACCGCATTCGGAGAACTAATCAACGATTTGTCCCGTCAGTTACAACACAATTATATTCAAAACACACAAAATAATAATGAAATTATCAATATCAACGGAATAGAATTACCGTTGCCGTCCTTTTGGGAAAATCAGGAAAATACAAATAATATCTTTAACGGAATTGAAGATATTTGGTCTTTCAATTGGACAAATAATACACCCAATACAGAAAATTTGATAATTTCACCTCTCGAAAATTCTATCTCCGATTCAGAAAATGAAGAAGATTAAAAATTGATAATTTATCAGTCGAATATTTATTTTTCAACTTTTTTTCGGTTTGCGAATTTTAAAACCAACCTTAAAACATTTGAAAAAAAATTCCGCCGATATATTACTCATGATTTATTTTCAAATTTTACTAACATCTACCAAATAATTTAATTTTTTTAATACGATGAAAGTATTTAATACAACAGGTCCGTGTAATAGCGAAGAGCATTACATGATCGAAGCGTCCACTCGTTTACAAGGAGTGGAGCAACTGATTGACAGCAGACAATATTTTGTGATTCACGCATCACGTCAGAGCGGGAAAACAACGTATCTGAAAAATTTAGTCCAACGGCTTAATGACGAAGGCAAATATTATGCGTTGTACTGTTCGTTGGAAAACGTACAAAACACAATTAAATCTGAAGAAGGGATACCTCGCATTGTTAAAAAAATCAAAAATCAGCTTCGATTTTCGAATATTCCTCACAAAACAGAATTTGCCCAAGATGCTGATTACAGTGATTGTTCTAATGTTTTGAATACGGAACTCACCTTGTTTTGTATGTTGTTGGACAAACC
>JAITKS010000176.1 GCA_031278315.1 Planctomycetaceae bacterium
ATTTTCAAAATGATAAAAAGTCCGTTACGTTATCCCGGAGGTAAGAGTCGAGCGGTTGAGTTGATCGTATCGTATTTGCCGGAATTTGATGAATTTCGTGAGCCGTTTCTTGGAGGCGGTTCGGTGTTTATTTATATCAAGCAGAAATATCCGAACAAAATTTTTTGGGGAAACGATTTATATTTGGAACTTTTCAAATTTTGGGAATACACACAAAAAGATGTTGAAACTCTTATCAATAAGATTTACGAATGGCGAAAACATTTCGATATTGGTAAAGAATTGTTTAGATTTCTCAATCAAAATATTGAAGTTTTCAACGATTTAGAAAAAGCAGCAGCGTTTTTTATTTATAACCGAATAACTTTTTCTGGAACAAGTTTAAGCGGCGGATTCAGTGAAGGAGCATTTAAAAAACGTTTTACAGAAAGCAGCATACAAAGATTAAAACCGTTTGCAAATGTAATACAAAATACAAAAATTACAAATTACGATTACAAAAAATTAATCCAAAAAGACGGCAAAAATGTTTTATTGTTCCTTGACCCGCCGTATTATTCAGCAACAAAATCAGCGTTATACGGAAAAAACGGAAACTTACACAAAACTTTTGATCACAAAGAATTCGCAACAACAATAAGACATTGCCCTCATCAATGGTTAATAACGTACGACGACAGCGAGTATATCCGCAACTTATTTTCCTTCGCCAATATCATTCCCTGGAATTTAACTTACGGAATGCGAAATGTAACAGAAAAATCAAACCAAAACGGTAAAGAACTTTTTATTTCCAATTACTTAAAATCATCTTCACAACAGAAAAAATTATTCGTGTTGTGATTGCATATTGTTGTGATTGCATATTAATAAGAAAGTAATATATACTCATTACACTTTAAATTTCGGTATTCGTTTTAAACTCAAAAAACAAATTGTATTTATTAAAAAATATTGCAACGTTTATTGACAATATTTTAAATTTAAAAAAATAAAAAACTAATTTTAAAGTGTAATCGGTATATATTATGAAAATTCAAATGTGAGAATTATGTAACTTGTATTTGATTTTTCGGCGGTATGAAAATTATTTATTTAAGAGTCTGCTTTTCGTTTGATAAGCGGACGGCTCGAACTGAAAGTTAAAGTGAGAGCAATTTCAAATTTTTCTAATGACGATTTCATTAGAAAAATCAAACCTTTAACAACCGAATAGGATAATAAAATGATTTTTGGAATGAAACCCAATACATATTGTATGTTGCTTCATTTATCGCAACTTTTAAATTTAATTCCGGGACTTGGCTTGATCGTGCCGATTGTCCTTTGGGCGATCCGCAAAGACACAGAACCGCTAGTTGACCGACACGGCAAAATCGTATTGAACTGGATATTAAGTGCGTTAATTTATACTGGGATAAGTTTTATTCTTACATTTCTCGGTATTGGTGTTGTAATAATAATGGTTTTGGCGATTCTCGCAATTGTGTTTCCTATTATCGGCGGCGTTAAAGCTAATGACGGTATTGAATGGAAATATCCGTTAAGTATTACATTTTTCAAATAATATTTTTTATAACAATAAAATCTTATGCGGCGTTTACCAATTTACATTCTCCTTGATACTTCCGGCTCAATGCGGGGCGAACCGATTGAAGCGGTAAAAACTGGACTTCGAGCATTGCTCTCAAGTTTGAGTCGCGATCCATACGCACTTGAAACAGTTTATTTGAGTATTATCACGTTTGATCGTGAAGCAAAAATTCTTGTCCCCTTAACAGAGCTGGACGGATTTTCGTTACCAAATATCGAAACGCCGGAAACATCGCCGACGAATCTTGGTGAAGCTCTTGCATTGCTCATAACGCAGTACAACAAAGAGGTCATCAAAACTACTTCCGAACAAAAAGGGGACTGGCTGCCCTTCGCTGTGATTATGACCGACGGTTCGCCTTCAGACACAAAATTGTTTAACGAAATGACAGAACAACTCAAAAAATATCGTTTCGCACGGATTGTTGCTTGTGCCGCCGGACCGAAAGCAAAAACTGAACCGCTGCTTAAAATCACACCAGATGTCGTTTCACTTGACACGATGGATAGCAATTCGTTTGCAAAATTTTGGCAATGGGTTTCGACTGCTGTAAGTCATCAAAGTCAAACAACCGACGCCTCACACGAAGAATTACCGCCGCCGCCGGACGAAATCAATTTGGTACTGTAAATATTTCGGCAGAATATTTTTTTATTAATCACAGAGAACAAAAAGAAAGAATATAGAGAAAAAACATTTTGTAATTTTAGATTTTGGTAATATATCAGTAGAATATTTGTTTTTCTCTTTTTTTAAGGTTATGTGAATTTTAAAACTATAACCTTATTTTTCACCTTATTTTTTTGAAATACGAAATACACGAAAAAACGAAAAAACGAAATAGACGAAAAAAAATGAAATAAAAATTTTCGTGTATTTTGTTATTTCGTGTGTTTTGTAATCTCAAAAAAACAAAAAATCCACTGATATATTGTGTTGTTTTTATTTCAATTATCATGACATTTCTAATTACATGTTGAACTTATAAATCAAAAAATAATATGACTTCAGACCATTTAACTTACAACAAACCAACACCGGAATTAAAAAAACCGGAATCTGTAACCTTGAATACCAAGACCGATAAAGAACTAATCGAAACGCTCAAAACAGTAGAGGTTAGAACATCGGACAATACTAACAAACAACCGCCGACAACTTCACCAACGACGCCGACGACGGTAACAACGTCAACGTCGCCGATGCCGACAACAACGTCAACGTCACCGATGCCGACATCAACGCCAACGTCAACGTCACCGACAACAACGCCAACGCCAACGTCGCCGACAACAACGCCAACGTCAACGTCGCCGACAACAACGTCAACGACAACGTCACCGATGCCGACAACAACGACAACGCCAACGTCGCCGATGCCGACAACGACGACAACGCCAACATCGCAGACAACAACGTCAACGTCAACATCGCCGGTAACAACGTCAACGCCGTCGTCGCCGATAGTTGTAGGTATGGAGCAACAGTCTGAATCTAAAAAAGGGCTTGCTGTTTGTTTTCAATACCGAACTCAGAAAGGTGATGAGCGTCCGGAGAGTTATTTTATTCAGCAGATAAATAAAATAATTGATGCAACAAATATTCCGGCGGGTTCTGTTGGTATTCCTTATGAACTCGTGATTGATTTCACATCTGTTGCAAGAGATTTGAAAATAATTGATCCTAAACCTAATCCTACTTTCGGCAACAAAGGGTTCGATGTAATTTCGGATGGAAATAAAATTATCATTAAGGGGACTCCAAGAGAGAGTATAGAAGACAAACTTGGTTTTTGTTTTAGGAATGAAAATAAGAGAGAGCAAAAATCAGGCGGCGATGAATATACTTATTTTCGTTATCCGAAGTCATTTTTAATCAATCCTCATCCGCGTGATCTTTGGCAGAATTTACCTGTTACGGATTATGAAGGTTATCAAAACAAGGATTCGGATTCGCGTGGTGAAACTGTTGATTATGTTCCAGAAAAGCGCGGAGTATTTTCGGTGACTTCGGCAAAGAGTCTTGAAGTTATTGCTGCGAGTCAGCGGGGTCGTTCTCATGCTCATGTTGCGAAACCGCGTGATGATTGTTTTCATTTTGAGTTTGACAAAGAAACCGGTTGGAATTTTGTTGCGGTTGCAGATGGGGCGGGCAGTGCAAAATTTTCACGAAAGGGTTCGGAGCTTGCTTGTCATACTATTATTTCGAATCTTCGTACAAATTTGAGTAATCTTAATAGTGAATTTAATAAAGATCTTCCTGTTTGGATTACTGATACGTTACAAAAACGGAATAGTAATTTTGAGCAGCCGATGTTTTCTTGTAACGAAAATATTGACACGAATAAATTCAATAAAATTTTTCATAATGCTGTTTATACGGCGTACATGGCGATTTATGAAGAATCTCAAAAGCGAAAGGCTGAAATAAAAGATTATCATACAACATTACTTTGTGCTGTATTTAGATATTTTGAGAATTTGAAATGTTGGTTTATTGTATCTTATTGGGTAGGTGACGGCGGGGCGGCGATTTTGCGTTGGAATGAAAAAAATCGAGTGTGGGTTTTGGGTGAACCAGACGGCGGCGAGTTTGCGGGTCAAACGAAATTTCTGACGATGAAAGATGAGATCACTGCTGATTCAATTCATAAGCGGTTACGATTTGCGTTTTGTGAAACGTTTGATGCGATGCTTTTTGTTACGGACGGGATTACGGATCCGTTTTTCCCGTCTGAAACTGCTGTTGCTGACGAGCAGCGTTGGCTTGAATTTTACGAGCAAAAGCTCAAAAGCGGTTGTGAAGAGGAACCCCATGGTTGTCCTGATCTTTTTGATAAAACCAAAGAGCCGCAGCAGAAATCCGAATCGTTACTAAAATGGCTAGACTTCTGGTCAAAAGGAAACCACGACGATAGAACAATTTTAGTCGTAAAAAACAAAGAATAAATTCGTGAAATATCACAAATTTCGTAACTGTCTATATTTGACAGTTGCAATGAATTGACACATTATAAAAAACATTAGGTGAATGTTATGAAATTATATCAAACGCTGGAAAAACAACTAAAAAAGGAACCTAATTTTATCTCCGATGAAGGCGAATTAAAAAAATGGGTTGTTATTGAAAAAGTGCTGGAATTTGATGAAGACTTGATTAAGTTACTTTTGGAAGACGAAATTTTGAAACAGACCTTTTTTAGAACAATCGCCGGTTCGCTGGTATTCCATCAACAATTGTTCCTGCAATTTCTTGAACAGAAAAATTACATCAACGACAGTTACACTCAATACAAAAACAAAGTCGGTTTGACCATTCACGGTAAATTTCTTAAACAGCGTAACGAAATATCTCTAGTTTGGCCTTATAAAGATTGCGTTTTGGAAGGCGGTCAAACACGCGAAGAAGAAAAACGCGACGAAATATTTTTTAATGAAATTTTAGCACAAGACGAAATCACTCAACTTTTCGAGCCTAAAGTTTTAACCAATGCCAAACGTATCACAACAAAAGGCGAGCAGCCGTTTGATCAATTTCATCGCAACGAACAAGGAACAATTACAGATAATTTAATTATCAAAGGTAACAATCTTCTTGCGTTACATTCTCTAAAAAAAGAATTTGCCGGAAAGATCAAACTGATCTACATTGATCCGCCGTACAATACTGAAAGCGACAGTTTTAACTACAATGATCATTTTAATCATTCTTCATGGTTGACATTTATGAGAAATCGGCTGGATGCGGCACGTGAGTTATTGCGGGATGACGGAGTGATTTTTGTACATTGCGACGACAACGAACAAGCGTATTTGAAAATATTGATGGATGAAATATTCGGACGTGAAAATTTTATCGGCACAATACCGCGTAAAACACGAAATGGAAAATCTGATGTTCCTTATAAATTTTCGCAGGATTACGATTGGCTTATCGTTTTTACAAAAAAAACGTCCAAAGCAGATGCTTTGTTTCATCGTAACGTTGAAAGGAAGTATTATAAATCTGATGACTACTCTGAAAGATGGCGTCTTGCTGATCTTACAAATCAAAGAACTCCTGCGGAACGTCCCAATTCAGATTTCACTATGATTAATCCTAAAAACGGCGGCAAGTATCCGGTCAATCCTAAAAGATGTTGGTCAGTTACAAAAGACACTTTTAACGAATATTATAATAAAGGAAAAATTGTATTTCCGGGAGACTACGATTTTATTAATATTTCGATACCGGCAATGCGAGTTTTTGAAAGCGAAGATAACGGTAAAACAGCGTATGTTTCAAGCGATTTTATTATCAATTTTGAAAATGGTTTTGAAAACACAAAAGGTAATAAACAAATTGATAAACTTTTCACAACAAGAGATTTTTCGTATGCTAAACCTGAAGAAATTATGGAAAAAATTATCGGCGCAACAACTCAAAAAAACGACATCATTTTAGACTTTTATCTTGGCTCCGGTACAACCGCAGCTGCCGCCCATAAAATGAATCGCCAATATATCGGCGTTGAACAAATGAATTATATCGAAGCCGTCACAGTTGAACGTTTAAAAAAAGTAATTGACGGCGAACAAGGCGGAATTTCTCTTGTTGTTAATTGGCAAGGAGGCGGTTCTTTTGTTTACTTCGAACTCAAAAAATATAACGAAACATTTATTGAACAAATTGAAAAAGCAAAAACAACTAATGAGTTACTAAATATCTGGAAAAAAATGAAATCAAAATCATTTCTCAATTACAATATTGATCTCAAAAAACAAGAAGAGCATCTCGACGATTTTAAACAACTTACATTGCAAGAACAAAAACGTCATCTTTGTGAATTACTTGATAAGAACCAAATGTATGTCAATATTTCCTCACGCAACGACAAAGATTTTTCATGCAGTGACACAGAGAAACAAGTTACTGAACAATTTTATCAAGTGAAAGGTAAAAAATTATGAAATTTTTATACGACTTACTGATTCAAGAATTCGGCAGAAGAACACTCGAAAAAACTACCGTTCCTGATTCTATTATTGATAATATTAAACATGCGCTGCGGCCATATCAAGTTGAGGCGTTTCAAAGATTTATCCTTTGCTATACTGAAAAATTTAATGACAAACCGCCGCTTCCGCTGCATTTACTCTTTAACATGGCAACAGGAAGCGGGAAAACATTGATTATGGCAGGATTGATTCTTTATCTGTACGAAAAAGGATACCGTAACTTTTTGTTTTTCGTCAATCTCGACAATATCATTCAAAAAACAAAAGAAAATTTTCTCAATCCGCTCGCAACAAAATATCTCTTTAAAGAAAAAATAATCATTGCCGGTGAAGAATGTTTTATTAAAGAAGTCGAAAATTTTGATGAGTCGGAGGACAAAAATATCCATATTAAATTCACGACAATTCAAAAATTACATAGCGATTTAACAACAGCAAAAGAAAACAATATCACTTATGAAGATTTTAAAAATAAGAAAATCGTTCTAATTGCAGACGAAGCACATCATCTCAATGCCGGAACACGCGGAAAAAGTTTGTTGGGAAGTTGGGAAGATACCATAGAAAAAATTCACAAATCTAATTTCGGAAATATTCTCCTAGAATTTACAGCAACATTGGATTATGAATCGCCTGAATTACGGAATAAATACGAAAATAAAGTTATTTACAAATACGATCTTGCCCAATTTCGTGCCAATAAATATTCCAAAGAAATCAATTTGTTTCGTTCTCAATATGACGAACAAGAACGAATTGTACAATCGTTGATTTTGAATCTTTACCGTCAAATTTTAGCAGTAGAACACGATATTAATCTCAAGCCGGTCATTCTTTTCAAAGCCAAACGCACGATTGCCGAATCAGAAACAAACAAGAAAAATTTTCACGAGTTGATTGATAATATTTCAGAAAAAAATATCGAACATATCAGACAAACTTCTACTGTGCCGATAATTCACAAAGCGTTTCGTTTTTTCGACGCTAAAAAAATCACATCGTCTGATATTGCAGAAAAAATACGTTTTTATTTTATACCTGAAAATTGTATCAGCGCAAACAATGATACGGAAACGGAAAAAAATCAAATTTTACTTAATACATTGGAAGACGCTAATAATCCGATACGTGCAATTTTTGCTGTCCAAAAACTCAACGAAGGATGGGATGTTTTGAATCTGTTTGATATTGTACGTTTGTATGAAGGACACGACGGACAAAATAGTAAAATCGGGAAAGTAACGCTTTCTGAAGCGCAACTAATCGGACGCGGCGCACGTTATTTTCCGTTCCGATTGGATGAAAGTCAGGATAAATACACACGCAAATTTGACAATAATACTAAAAACGATTTGCGAGTCTTGGAAGAGCTTTATTATCATACCAAAGAAGATAGCCGTTACATTTCGGAATTGAAAACTGCTCTTATTCAAACGGGAATTTATGAGGACGATAAAAATCTGGAAACAAAACAACTTTTCTTAAAACCGGATTTTAAGAAATCAGATTTTTATAAAAACGGCTATGTTGTTTTTAATAAGAAAATTATAAAAGACTTTCACAATATTCGATCTTTTGCCGATCTTGGTGTAACGAAAAGGAATTATCTGTATAAATTAGCATCGGGCAAGGGGCGTGTTACGCGGGCGTTTGATTTTTTGGAAAGTCCGGTTTCTAGTCAAGAGTTGACAAGAGATATGAAATTATCTGATATTCCGTATCATATTCTACGTTTTGCCTTGACACAAAATCCTTTTTTCTATTTTGAAAATTTAGCACATTATTTTCCGAATATCCGATCAATTTCAAATTTTATCAATGATAAAAATTATCTCGGCGGACTTGAAATAAAATTAGAAGGTGATCAGGAAAACTTGAAATCAATAACTCCGCTAGATTATCTTGGAGCGGTAATTGGTCTTTTGCAATTTATTGAAACAGAAATTAAATCTGTTACAACAGAATTTGAAGGTTCGGATTATACATACAACTATATATCTGAAGTTTTCAAAGATAAAGAAATAAAAGTAGAAAAAAACAGTGAACGCGCTAAAGGACAAGAAGAATTAGTAACGGACAAAAAATGGTATGTCTATAATGCAAATTATGGTACAAGTGAAGAAAAAAAATTTGTAGAATTATTTGCACGGCGTTTTGAACAATTGAAAAAAAATTTTTCAACAATTTACTTAATCCGCAATGAACGTGAATTGAAAATTTACGATAAATTAGGACGCACTTTTGAACCTGATTTTTTGTTATTTTGCAAATCAAAGAACAAAAAGAATTTGACATGGCAAGTTTTTATTGAACCCAAAGGAACACATTTAATTGCTCACGATAAATGGAAGGAAGATTTTTTAAACGATATTCGGAAAGAACAAAAAACAATAAAAATAAATACCGATGAATACATCATCACCGGCATACCGTTTTATCGTTACGAAAAAGAAAATGATTTTGCAAAAGAATTGGAAGACGTTTTAAACAATTCAACACATAAATTTTAGTAACAGTAATATATACCGATTACACTTGTAATATATCAGCGGAATAATTTATTGTTCACGGTAACGCGGTCGTCTCGACCGCATTTTTAGTTTTGTTTTTTTGACAGGATTACAAGATTACAGGATTGACAGGATTTTTAAATAATAAATTAAAAGAATCAAAACTTGAAACCATCAATTAGTTGTTAGTGATTCGAACTTATAATCTGTGCTAATTTCCGCATGTGAACTAACCACTAACTACTAACCGTTATTTAGCTTTCTCTTCTACGATA
>JAITKS010000227.1 GCA_031278315.1 Planctomycetaceae bacterium
CCGTAAGCTAAAGCATACGGTTAATAAAGTGTCGTCCCTAGCGGGACTTAACAGATAGTTAGTTCCTTTTCGTGTATTTCGTGTTTAAAAATTACAAAAAATAGACAAACAATTATTCCGCTGAATATATTAAAAAATTTTTATATTAGGTTTTTAGAAATTCGTTCAATTCAATTTTTATTTGAGAGATTTTACGTATATGTTTATTTATTTTTTTACACTCCCTTCCGCAATTGTGAAAAAGCTGTAAAATTATTCGCCCCTGATGTGATTGATATATTACGTTGCGGTGTGTTGTCAACTTTATTATGTTAGGTCAACATAAATTAAATGTAATTTCCAAAAACGAAAAAATTAGAATTTAACTGTTCACATATTAAAATTCGGCTGCTGTCGATAGATTGCGTATCGGAAAACCGGTTTAAATGAGTAATACTTGAACGGCTCCGAATTAAATTTGTGAACGAATACAGGAAAAAAAAAGAAGGTAAAAAAACGTGTTTTCAATAGAAATTGTTAGACGTAAATTTCCAAAGAAACATCCTAAAGTAGCGATGTTTGATTTTGATGGTACGGTTAGTTTACTTCGTGCTGGTTGGCATGATGTACTTATTTCTTTTCATACGGAAGTGTTGCTCTCTACCCCAAAAGGACAAGAACTAGATGAGAAATCTCTTTTGAAATTGATAAGAGGATATGTAGAAACAAATATCGGTAAACCTCCGATTTATCAATCTTATTCGCTGGTTGAAGCAGTGAATAATTTGGGCGGAGAACCTCGCTCTGTTGACGAGTACAACCAAATTTATTCGCAGCGTTTAACCGAATTATGTGAGCCTCGACGCGAAGCTTTGCGGAAAGGTGAAGCAAATCCGAATAAGTTTATTGTCGCCGGATTAGTGAGAATGTTAGCGATGTTACGATCAAGAAATATAAAAATATATATCGCAAGCGGAACGGAAGAAGTCTTTATTCGTGAAGATGTCAAGTTGCTGAAAATAGATAACTTCTTTGACGGAGGTGTTTACGGTAGTCAACCTGATCCGGCTGCTTTTTCAAAAAAAATTATGGTCGATAAAATTTTAAATGAAAATGAAATCGAAAGTTGCGAATTGCTGGGAATTGGCGACGGCGTAACTGAAATTTCGGCTGTACAAGATGTCGGAGGTTTCAATATCGGTGTCGCATCGGACGAAAGCGGAAAAGCCTTTGTAGATTCTTGGAAAAGAAGACAACTAATCACCGCCGGCGCAGATTGGATCATTCCAAACTATACAGATACAAATCAACTCGAAGCAAGATTATTCGTAATTTAAATGAAAAATAATTTATCAGTAGGGAATTTCTAAAAACTAATTTTAGAAAGAATGTTAGTGTCACGTTTGCATTTTTTTTATCAAAAATTTTTTTCAAAAAGGTCTTAAAAATGCGGTCGGGATTACTGTGTTTATTCTAAAAGAAATTTTTATGTGAGGTCTTTAGGATTTCCCGACAATGAAACCTTTAAACTGGAGAAATAAAAAATGAAATCGAAACCGCGAGTATTTTTATCGGGATTTGCGGATGAATCTACATCAAACAAGACCATTGTTGAACAGTTTGCTGTTTATGCTGCGTTGGGACTTCAATATTACAGTATTCGTTTTGTCAATCTTGGCGAAGGAATAAAGAATGTGATGAAATTGACAAGAGCAGATATTCAGAAAATACGGCAATTTCAAGATGAATACGGATTGAATGTTTCATCGTTAGGGTCGCCGATAGGCAAGGTGAAGTTAGAAGATACCGATGACGGAACTACGAATTTGTATGTACCGTTTGAGAAATACTTGGATGATGTACGTCTTGCGTGTGATTTAGCTCATGCGTTGGAGACAAAGTTGATTCGCGGTTTTTCGTTTTATCATCCTAAAGACAAAGACCCAAATGATTATTTGAATAAAACAGTTGACCAACTAGGCAAAATCGCAGAAATTTGTCACCGCAGCGATCTAACTTACGGACTTGAAGTTGAGGCAAATTTAGTTGGACAAAATGGTTTAATTCTTGCCGATATTTACAGACAAGTTAATCATCCGGCGATGGTGTTGATATTTGACGGAGCAAATATCGTGATGCAAGGTTACAACACGCTTGAAGTTTTTGAACAATACGAAGCAATGAAAACCGGACTCGGTTGGCTGCATATTAAAGACTATGTAAATCCGCCGGGGACTGACAAAGAAATTATAAGCGGTGTTCATGTTGAAGAAGACAAAATGTCAAATTTTTGTCCGTCTGATTGCGGTGAAACCGGACACGAAAAAATTTTTCGTGATCTTGCAACGATATTACCAACTCTAGAAGAGAAGTTAAAAGGACGCGGGTTACCGGGTGTATTTGTCGATCTAGAACCGCACTTAAAAGGAGGCGGACAATTCGGAGGTTTCAGCGGACCAGACGGAATGGGGGTCGCATTAAGATCGCTCTGTAAAACTTTAGATTTCACCGGTATTACATATCATCTAAGAGACTTCGGCGACGTCAAAGCCGCAAGAGGTTTTTGATCAAAAAATTATTTTAATATATTTCGTCACAAATTAAATCACAATTTTCGATTTAGGTTTTGGAATTTAGATTGATAATATATCGGCGGAATAATTTATTCTTTTGTGGGAACGCGATCGTCTCGGCCGCATCTTTAGGTGTTTTTTGTACAAAAAAGATGCAGGCGGGACGCCTGCGTTCCCGACTAAAATATTTTTTAGTAATTTACTTAAATTTAAAATCTAAAATCTAAAATTACAAAATCTGATTTCTCTGTGTTCTCTGTGTTCTCTGTGGTTAATAAAAAAAATATTCCACTGATATATTACAATTTTTTTGTGTAGGTATTATTGACACTATTTTAACTGTTTGTAAAATTCTGTTTCTCTTTTTTTCGGGGGATAGTCTATGTAGGCTATTAGGCGGAAAATTTTTTTCAACAAATTTTTTAACATTAACTTTTAATTATGTCAAAGAAATCTACTAAACAAAATGATAATGATAATGATAATAAAAAAGCATGGAGCGGCGTATTTACAGAGTCAATGGATAGACGAGTAGAACTGTTTACGGAAAGTATTACTTTTGATTATCGGCTTTATGAAGTTGATATTCGTGTGTCGATAGCTCATGCGCGGATGCTTTGTGATGTCGGCATATTGTCGAAGGCAGAGTTTAATGCAATCGAGAAGGGATTACGCGAAATTAAGGCTAGTTTTAAATCGGGCAAATTTGAATTTCATATTGATCTTGAGGATATTCACATGCACATTGAACGTGCGTTGATTAACAAGATTGGTGATGTCGGCCGCAAGCTGCATACGGCTCGCAGCAGGAATGATCAAGTTGCAACAGATTTGCGATTGTGGATTCGTGAATCAATTGATGCTGTTGATAGTGCTTTAGTTGAATTGCAGCAAGCGTTTATTGCTCGTTGTGAATCTGATGCCGGTGTGATTTTACCGGCATATACTCATACGCGCCGTGCGCAGCCTGTTCTTGCGGCTCATGTTTGGTTAGCTTATTGTGAGAAATTTGAGCGGGATCGTGAACGTTTACGTGAGTGTAGAAAACGGGTGAATGTTCTTAGTCTTGGTACGGCGGCGGCAGCGGGGACGAGTATTCCGATTGATCGTAATAAAACAGCTGAATATTTGAAATTTGATTCGGTTGCAGCGAACAGTATAGATGTTTCAAGTGATCGTGATTTCGTGTTAGATGCAGCGTTTTGTCTAGTGCAAATTGCTATTCATACGAGTACGCTTGCGGAAGAGTGGATACTTTGGTCAACAGCGGAATTTAATTTCATAAAGTTACCGCAATCGTTTTGTACGGGGTCTTCGATCATGCCGCAAAAGCTAAATCCTGATACGTTAGAATTAATACGCGGCAAGTCGGCGAGAGTTATAGGTAACTTGCAGACCTTGTGTGTACTGACTAAAGGTTTACCGCTTGCGTATAATCGCGACTTGCAAGAAGACAAACAGCCGATATTTGATTCGTTTGAGACGATTAGATCAATTTTGATGGTAGCTGTTCCGTTGGTTGAGAAAGCTGAATTAAATCATGAGTTGATTAAGAAACAATTAAATTATGGTTATACCGATGCAACAACGTTAATGGAGTTTCTCATTTTGCAGGGAGTACCGCAACGAACAGCACATGAAATTGTAGGAAAATTAGTAAGAATGGCAATGGATTTATCTGAACCGTTAAGTAATTTATCGTTAAAACAATTCCGTTCCGTGTATGAAAATTTTGATAATGACGTGTATAAAATTTTAGGTGCAGAAAGTGCTATTTCGGCAATGAAAAGTTACGGCGGAACTTCGCCGGAACAAGTCGATTTGCAATTACAACGTTGGAAAAAAAAATTGAGAAGATAAAAACTGCAAATTAGTCGGACGTGTGAATATTTATTTTCGTTTTTTTGGTTGTTTACGAATTTTAAATTATCAAGCACATACCTATTAAGTCCCGCAGGGACGACACTTTATTAACCGTATGCTTTAGCTTACGGTTAATAAATCACATATCTATTAAGTCCCGCAGGGACGACACTTTATTAACCGTATGCTTTAGCTTACGGTTTATCAATTACATACCTATTAAGTCCCGCAGGGACGACACTTTATTAACCGTATGCTTTAGCTTACGGTTTATCAATCACATATCTATTAAGTCCCGCAGGGACGACACTTTATTAACCGTATGCTTTAGCTTACGGTTTATCAATCACATACCTATTAAGTCCCGCGGGGACGACACTTTATTAACCGTATGCTTTAGCTTACGGTTTATCAATCACATATCTATTAGTTCCCTTTCGTGTATTTCGTGTTTAAAAATTAAAAAAACAATAACAATATTTCACAAGATATATTGAGAACATTTTATTTATTTCTCTTTTTTCAATTTTTTTGTGACGGGAATTTTAATGGTTTTTGTCCTAAAACGGCAATATGAAAAGGACCCGGCGGATTAGATTCAAGATATACGTTTACATCAGATTTTGTCAACGAATTAATTGATAATTCTATTTCACTAAATGATTGTACTTTTTTTAGATTTTTCCAATCCCATAACATGTCTCTACATCGTCCGCTTGTTGATTCTTGACTAATGATTAGTTCGCTTTTACAACCTATTTTGTACCGATCAATTTCATCTTGACTAACACCTAATTGTAATTTTTCAAGTTCGTTTATAAGTACATCAAGAGCATCTTGTGCTTTGTCTGATGATACTCCGCAATAGCAATATACGCCGGCATATTTTCTTAATGTCGAATATAATGCTGATACTGTATAGCAAAGTCCTCGTTTTTCTCTTAATTCTCTATATAATCTGCAACTTGTTCCTCCGCTGATAATTCCTACGCTGCATAATGCTAATTTGTATCCGTCTTGACCTACTGGTATAGATGGATATGCGACACCAATTTGTGTTTGTTCTAAATCATCGGCGATATAAATTTCTTTTTCACCTATATATTGTTCATTAGGGAGTACAAATTTTTTAGGTTTCCAGTTTGAAAACAAATCATTTATTTTTTCTTGTATTTTATTGAAATCAAATTTACCTGCTATGCTGAAAATAGCGCCATTTGGTTGAAAATATAATTTATGTGCATTCCAAATATTATCAATTGTTATTCGCCGAATGGTTTCGACCGTTCCCAATCCGGATCGTCCGAAAGGATAAGGTAAAAAATTACGTTGTAATGTTGTCATCACTCGGCGCGGATTATCTTCAAGCGAGTAAATTTCCTGAATTACTTTTTGCTTCACGAACTCAAGATATGAAATATCAAAATGAGGACGCAATATTTGATCAGCGGTCAATTCGATTGAAGCTAAAAGATTTTCAGGCAGCATAGATGCACTAAAAGTCATATCAAATAAACCTACAGTTTCTGTTGCATCGCAACCAAGATATTCAAATGCTTCTAGAAATTCACGATTCCCTCGATTACCTGCGCCTCGTGAAATCAATTCACCAACCAAAGTTGCCGTACCTTCATAATCAACCATATCAAATATCGAACCAAAAGGAACAGAAAAAGAATAAGATACCGATTCAGACCAATCTATCGGATCAGCTAATAATACAAGACCATTGTCAAACTTATGAATACAAACCATCGATAAATTAAAAAAGAAACAAAAATAAAATTGATCTGTAAAGACAAAAAACATTGTGTCTCTACGTTACGGAATAAATGTAATGTATCGGTGAAATTTTTTTTGTTTTTTGACAGGATTTTTAAATAGTAAATTAAAAGAATCAAAACATGAAAACATCATTTCGCGGTTAACAGTTTGAACTTATAATCCGTGCTAATCTCCGCATGCGAACTAACTACTATACTGTAAATCCTGTAATCTTGTTTATCCTGTCAAAAGAAATTCACTGACATATTACAAGAAATTAAGTTTAATTTTTCTTTGGAAAATACAACATAAAATTAGACAATTCCATTTCTAGTTGTTGCTGTCTATGAAATCTTTAATCGTGAATAATGAACTTAATTTGTACCCCTTATCGGCAAATGTTTCAGCTCCGCCCTCAAGCCGATCTATGATCGCAATTACACAATCTACAATCGCACCAATTGATTCTACTTTCTCAATTGCTTCAAGCGACGAATTGCCTGTCGTTACTACGTCTTCAACAATTATTACATGATCTCCCTCTTTTACTGGACCTTCAACAAACTGCATCGTGCCATGAGATTTTAATTGTTTCCTCACTATAAATCCCTTCAAAGGAATATTATTATACGCCGCAACCGTTATCACAGATGACGTAATTGGATCAGCTCCAATCGACATGCCGCCAACCGCTTGAGGTAACGTTTGCTGTAATTGAATCAATTCAAGTATCCCCTCGCCAATCAGCTTCGCCCCGACAGAATCAAGCGTAACTTGACGACAATCAAGATAATATTTCGCACTCTTACCAGAAGCTAAAATAAAATCACCAAACTTTAACGACTTCGTACTTATCAACTCTTTCAAAAAATTACGATCATACATAATTAATAAAAAATAATATTCTGCGTAATATATCAGCGGAATTTTTTTTTGACAGGATAAACAGGATTACAAAATTTACAGGATAGTAGTTTAGTCCGTATGCGGAAATTATCACGGATTATAAGTTCGAATCACTAACAACTAAATGAATGGTTTCAAGTTTTGATTCTTTTAATTTATCATTTAAAAATCCTGCCAATCCTGTAATCCTGTCAAAAAAAACACCTAAAAATGCGGTCGAGACGACCGCGTTCCCAATCACAATAAATTATTCTACTGATATATTACTATTCTGCGGATTTCTTAATCCAAAATTAATAATTCATACATCAATGAATACAAAACGCATTCATAACTATTACAAAACCTGCCCAACCGATAATCAAATATTTGATCCGATAACTCAATAAAAGGCACAGCCTAAAACAAATCTAACTGCAATTGAATTAACGTAACGATATTTTTTTATCTTCAAGGAATTTTAGAAAATGTTTGTGAAAAGCATTTATTTCATCGCCGGAAAGTGTGTGGTCTGCTGTACCGATCCAAAATCTAAACGAATAACTTGCCATACCTTTGTTCAATCCCTTGCCCTTGTACGAAACTAAAAATTCACGTTTCACAATTAACGGATCCGTAAATTGATCAAGCAGAATTTCCAATTGACCAAAACCTCTGTCAACTTCCCATACTATTGAGAAATCTTGCCACGATACAGGATACCGCGACGGTTCTACAAATTTGATCTCCGGAAATAATTCGCCTTCAATTTTATCTAACTCAATTTCAAACCAAACAACACTGCCGCCCTCAGGTGAAACTTTACTTATCATTTTTTTGTTGAGAATCCCAAGACTTCCAACCACACAATCACCAACACAAATCCGAACTCCCGAATCAGAAGAGTACCACACAGGAACACTCACACCAACATTATTATTTGCATCACTTTTATCGCTTTTATCACTTTTATTATTCGTATCACTTTCATTACTTTCAACAAATTGCATTCCGCTAACACCGCAAACAGAAAAAATATCCTCTACCGCCGACTTAATCATTAGATAAAATTCTTCAATCGAATTGCTGTTTACAGATTGTTTAAATGCAACACCTGCGAGATGTCTTTTTTCGTTGCATTCATTATTTTTGCCGGTTGGAAAAAAAACTCTGCCTATCTCGAATAAATTAAACGCATCCCGAAACGGACGATTTTTTGGTACTAAAGCTAACAAATTCGGAATTAACGTTGTCCTTAATTTCGACGTTTCAGGACTCGTCGGATTCTTTAACTCTAAAGTTTCACCTGAATCAAACCCAATTGTTTTAAGCCATGTATCGTTGAACCAAATATAATTGTGAACTTCTAAAAAACGATGTGCAGTCGATAACAATTTTTGAATTTTATGTTCAATTTTAATTTGCTTTTCAACAAACAACGGCCGAATCGGTTGAGACGGCATTATCGGCGGGATATTATCGTAACCATAAATCCGCAAAATTTCTTCTACTATATCTTCTTGAATCGAGATATCTTTTGCACTTCTAAAAGGCGGCACGCCGACAATCAGACTTTGTTCCGAATTATAAGCCGCATTAAATCCTAGCGAATGTAAAATATCAAGAACTTGTTCCTGCGGAATTTTTATTCCTGACAACAACTCAAGACGTCCTTTCGGCAATATTATTTCACGTATGTTTTCTTGCAAGCTGCCGTCAACTGTAAACTTGCTCAAAACTCTCAACTGCGAATCTGATACCGAATCGTTGATTAACTTTAATATTCTTGCTGCTGCTGTTTTTACATTTGCTTGCGGTTGAGTTTTTTCGTAGCGTTGTGAAGCGTCTGTTCTCAGGTCGAGTCTGTTTGAGGTTCGTCTAATTCGTGCTGCTTTGAAATTTGCGGTTTCAAGTAGAATTTTCGTTGTTGTTTCTGTAACTTCAGTTTCGGCACCGCCCATTATTCCTGCGAGAGCTACAGGCCGATAATTATCGGAAGTTTGAATATTACCTTTACCCCAAATCAATAAATCTTCCGCTAATAATTTGCGGGTTTGATTGTCGAGAGTTGTAAATTTTATCGATTCACCGGCAGTTGCAATTTCGATTCCGCCGAGTTTATCGGCGTCGAAAGCGTGTGTCGGTTGACCAATCTCCAAGTTGACATAATTTGTAACATCGACCAGCAAATTGTAAGACCGAAGTCCCAACGCATGAAGCCGCCGCTGCATATAAATAGGCGACGGAATAACGCCGCACGTTTGAAACTCGATACAACTATATACAGGGCAATTTTCATAATCGCGGTTTCGTAACGGATATGCCGGCAAGTTGTCAAATTGAGCAAGATCGATTTGCGGTAGAGATTTCAATTCACGTTTGAAAATCACTGAAAATTCACGTGCGAAACCGTAATGTCCCCACAAATCGGGGCGGTGTGTTAGACTTTTATTATCAATTTCGATCAGAGTATCAGTTTCAGGAATTAGTTCAGAAATCGGCGTACCGTTTGAGATATTATTTGGAATCTCAAAAATAATTTCATGCCAAGCCGACAAACCGATCTCGGCTGCACTGCAAAGAATACCTTGACTCGTCATGCCGGATTTTGCCGTTACCGCAATACGATTATCGTTAGCAAGAACTGCTCCCGCCGGCGCAAAAAACGACTTGAGTCCAACTTTAACATTCGATGCTCCGCAGACTGTAGTATAACTCTTGCCGCCGCAATTAACGTTACAAAAATTATGCACCGCATCAAGCCGCTCGACAGATGTTATTTCGCCGACATAAACATTGCTGACTTTACGGCGTATTTGTTTCACATCTTCGACTTCTGCCGTCGATAATGTCAACCGGTTAGCAATCAGGTCAATATCAAGACCCGAAAGATCAACATAATCTGATATCCAATCAAGTGAAATTTTCATAAGTTTAATGAATAATAAATTCGTATTAGGAAATAATTAGTTTAGGAAATAATTCGTATTAGGAAAATTCTAAAAAGTTCTTATTTTAATTTTCGGTTATCGTTGTCTGTTTATCGGCAATCAGACTTTTTAATGAATAAGTTTTTTGCGTCACCGAAATTCATTTTACGATACGTATAAATTAAATTCCGTTAAGTTTTCGTTCTATATTTTGTAGGGTTTGCGTAACATTAAAATTTTGTTCCATGAGGGCGGATACATTTTTTTGAACGATCCATTGATCAACTTTTTTCTGTGCGGTGACAACAGTACTATGCGAGCGTTCACCGAAAAATCGTCCGATTTCCGATAGTGCGAAACGAGTATATTTTCGGGCGAGCCACATTGCCAACATTCGCGGAACGTTTAATTGTCTTGATCTATCGCGGGATTGTAACACGCCTTCAGATAGACCGAATTCATCGCTTACGATTTTTCCGATATCGCTTAATTTTACATCTCGTTGTGTCCCTTGAAACATATCTTTGAGAATTTCTTCAGCTGATTCGACAGTTATATTACTGTTATCGTTACTGATTGCAAACAATCTGTTTAAAGCTCCGGTGATTCTACGTACATTCATACCGACACGCGAGCAAATGAATCTGCAAACGTCTTCACCTAGTTTCATGTCTCGTTTTTTTACCATATTTAGAAGTATGTTTAGCAGTAGTTCTCTTTCGGGCAATTCTATGCTGCAACTCATGCCTGATTCTAATCGTGAAATAATTTCGCTGCGTAAGCTGAGTTCTATTAGCGGTCTATCGCCGGTAAGGACAATTTGGACTCCAGATGATTTCAACCCGTCCATTACGTATAGAAATTCCGTTTGTGTTGCTACTTTGCGGTTGAAGTATTGAATATCGTCGAGCATGAAATAAGAAATGCCCTTAAATTTATTGCGGAAATCTTGGTTTCTGCTCTGCGGCGAGCCGGATTGAAATCTATCTAAAAAACCGGATACAAATTGTTCTGCTGCCATGTACAGAGGCGGTTTATTGTCGAATCGCATGCGTACTTGAGACCATAATCCTTCAAGTAAATGTGTTTTTCCAATACCGCTAGGTCCGTAAATGTATATCGGGTTGATAAGATTCGGATGATTCAATGCGAGATCAATTCCGCGCAATGCAAGACGATTGGATAAACCTTCAACAAATGTTTCAAGCGATGCAAATTTACGACTCGAAGAACGAGGAATATTTAATATCGGTGAAGCTGCCGGAGATTTAACATAACGCGATTGAACTCCATTACGGGATGCCGCCGATAAGCCCGTTGATGAACTTTTATTATCGCTGACTTCACGCTGATCAGGAGATTCAGGAATAATTATTGTTGCGCTTTTACCATTTTGCAGCTTGGTAACATTTTTAATAACATTCTTATTAATGACATTTTTATTAACATTTAATTCGACACTTGCCGAAAAATTATCAACAGCAGATAAATGAGGTTTCGATGGAATTACCGTACCGCCGGATTCAATGTAAATTTCGCGTGTAATGGGAATTGTCATTGAACTCGAAACCATGCCCAAATGCGGATTCAAACTTGAACTTAAATTTGAGCTCGAGTTGGTCGAGTTGGAGTTTGAATTTGAGTTGGCGTTGGAGTTTGCGTTTGCGTTTGAATATTCGAGTTGTTTTATTTTATTGGCGGAATTGTGTTGAGTAAAATTTACGTGTGATTGGGCAGCAGACGTATTGTCGGACGAGGTTTCGTTGACGGCGATAAATTCGACTATGATATTTTTATTTAATACTGTTTTGCAAGCTTGTTCGATTTCGGTTTTCAGACTTGAGCGTATCCAATTGATAACGTGACTTTGGACGCTGAAAGTTATTTTATCATTTTCAATGCGGACGCTGGTTTGTTGACCGAACCAAAGGTCGAAGCGTTGCTGACCAAGTATAGCAGCGAGTGCGCCGAATATTTGTTTTTCTACGGCTTTGTTTTGTTTGATCACATGTCCCTCAATGTACTCCATTACTAGAGCAATATTTTTAACTGCCGCGCTTAAAAAAGTATCAACTTGACCAATTTACCAAGTAAGCAAAATTGGTTATTGGTTTATGTATGTTTAAATTGACAAATTTTCAAAGTGCGTTTTGATATAATGACGGGGAAAAAAAATAAATTAAATAACGAATTGAGTTTTATTGATTAGCTGACTAAATTTTGTTTTGACTTTAGCGGGTTCTACAGATTGAAACCAGAGTAAATAACTGATATTGAAAATTAAACTGTTCAAACTTGAATTTTTGCTGTTTGATTTTTCTACTTTACTTATATTGAAAGTATATTTTTTTTGAATACTTCTTTTATGTTGCCGAAATTTTTGTTCGGCACATAACACCGCAATAAATTGTCGAGATTCTGAACATGAGTTGTAAAATAAGAGTGCTTGAATTATCAAAATTTATTGTGAGCGTTGAAATATATATTGACAAAAAATATTCTTTTAGCGGGTAGGTTATCAAATGATCGGCTATGATTGGCTAATCAAAAAACGTGAGCAAAGATTTTATTCACGCCGCCGGTAATGTCAAACGGCGTGTCGGCGGGTTGAGGCTTAAATAAAAAAATTTTGTCCGTTAATACTTGAAAATACGGGATATTCGGCAGTATCTTTTTTTTCGTAAGAATCAATTTTTTAAACCGCAGATTTTTGCATTAAAGGGGAAAACTTGTTTCTAAACAGTTTGTAATATATCAGCGGAATTTTTGTTTTTAACTTTTTTGCGGTTTATGACTTTTAAAACTAACCTTATTTTCAACCTTATTACCTTATTATTGAAAAAAGATTTTTTAATAAGGTAATAAGGTTTGTGTGCAGCGGTCTCTTTGGCTACTAAGTTTTTTTGATGAATAGTTTAGTTCGGAAAAATAAGGTGAAAAATAAGGTTGACTAAAAATAAACTTAAAACCTTTGAGAAATTTTACGAAAATTTTTTTAACACGACACACACGAAAAACATGAAAAAAGTTTTTAGATAATTTTCGTGTGTTTTGTTATTTCAAAAAAACAAAAATTTCGCTGATATATTACAAATATTTTTTAGAAATTCATTTAAATCTAAAATTACAAAATATTCTTTCTCTGTGTTCTCTGCGGTTAATAAATAAGTCAAGAGAAATTGTTACCAACCTTTTCATTGTTGATATTATCGATTATATTGACCAAAGTTTTCTCAATGTAATTTTCGGAATAATTGTAAAAGTTTATTCTTAACGATCGCATTTCCAGTTCTTTTTTCAAACAAAGCAAAATAACATTGGGAGTAATATATTACTAAATATTCCTGAAAATTCATGGACAAAATGAGTTTTCAAAAATTACATCTATTGGGATGTTAATATACTTCACACGGTCAATAATTACACTTTATTGACTACAACTTGTTACTAAAAAATTAGATCATTATGTCAAAAACATTTTTTTGTACGATTTTGTTTTTTCTTGCCGGTTCATTTTTATGGTCGGCGGAATTTTCGTTATTTCAATCGCCGCCGGATTCGGCAAGACC
>JAITKS010000388.1 GCA_031278315.1 Planctomycetaceae bacterium
CATTATGATTATATCTCTTGGGAAACATATCAGATGGATCATTACTTTTCTTGTTGACAGATTTCGAACTTGCGAACAATACATTGTCTTTCGACTTTTTCTTTGTCATAGTTCTAAATATTCTAAAGTTAAATGTTGAAATTAAATTTCCAAAAATCACGATATAAACTCAAATCAATTGTCTGCTCAAAGAAGCTGTATTAGAGTATCACACTAACTAATTTTGGCAAGTACCCAAAATTTATCGGCTAAACTCTATTCTTGCGTTAAAAATTTCATAATATATCAGTAGGATATTTTTAAGCATGTAAAAGAATATGGACAATCACAAAAATTGAATAAACGAAATTGAATAAACTGTTACATTACTTTATCACTAATTGCAATTTCTTGCGGCTCTTTTTGCGATTAGTCCAGCTATGTAACCAGCTTTAAATCCTGCGTCAATGTTTACTACAGTAACATTGGATGCACAACTGTTTAACATTCCTAATAACGCGGCCAATCCCCCGAAACTCGCACCATATCCTACACTGGTTGGTACAGCTATTACAGGAACTTGAACAAATCCGCCAACTACACTCGGTAATGCACCTTCCATTCCGGCAACAACAATAATTGTATCTGCGTCATTAAATAGCGGTAACTTCGCCTGTAATCTATGAGGTCCCGCAACACCGACATCTTGAATAAATATCGGTTCTGCTCCCGTCCAGAGAACAGTTTCTTTCGCTTCTTCTGCTATCGGCAGATCACTCGTTCCCGCAGATATTACCGCAACCTTGCCGCGTGTTACCGATTGCCCGCCGCTCTGCTTGAATATGCGAATCGTTTTAGCTATTTTATTGTATGAAAATTTTATATTGTCACGTGATAATTCTTGTTCTAAAAATATTCCTTTATCGTCGCTTATTCGGGTTGCGAATCCGTCGATATCGTGTTTAATTATTGCTCGGAAAATTTTTAAAATCGTGTCTTGTGATTTACCTTCGCCATAAATTACTTCGGGAAATCCGCAACGTCCTTCGCGTCCAATATCAAATTGTACCTCACCAAGATCAATAAAATTATTATTATTCATTGTAAGAATTAGATTGTAGAAAATTAGGTAGTATTTCAGTATAGTATTTCAGTAATCGTTTTCGAATGAGCGGCAATTACTGAATTGTTACAAAAATAAAGCAAAAAAAATAAACAGTCTCATGTGTTTCTTGAGTCTCTTATGAGTCTCTTATACGCATCGTTTTATGATTTTCAACAATTCGATAAACATAACCAGTCATTTATATCTGTCAATAGATAGATACAATCTATAGTTAATTGTCTATTTTGAAATTATCAGCGGCAGCATTATAAACGATTCATAATTATTCAGTATAATATTTAAACTATTCGCACTTTAACAATACTAAATAACAAATACCAAGTAACCAACCAATAACAAATAACAAGTAACAAATTAGTACAAATTTATGTTTTCATTATTAAAACCGGATTTTGCAATTACCAGCGTCGTTGAATTGACTTTAGAAATATTAAAAGAATTGCAAATTACGACTCTTTTGCTTGATGTTGATTGCACACTTAAACGTTACAATAAATTAGTTCCGTTGCCCGAAGTAAACAATTGGCTGAAACAGATGCGTGAAGCTGGAATTAATTTATATCTAGTTTCAAACGGAGGCGGTGTACGGATTCGTCAATTTTCGGAGAATGTTCAAATTCCGTTTGCCGCACCGGCAATGAAACCGTTACCGTTTGCAATTAATCGAGTAATACGTTTGATGAATTACGACAAAAAAACAACAGCAATGGTTGGAGATCAATTATTCACCGATATACTTGCCGGCAAACTCGCAAGAATTATGACCATACTCGTAAAACCGCAAGGAGAAAACGAAGAACCATGGTTTGCCCGAATGAAACGTCCGCTAGAGAAATTTATCATAAAACGATAAGTAGGAATTTTTGATAATTTTTCAGTAGAATATTTTATTACAATATTCTTGCAACTATATTACCAAATTTTTCTTCTCTGTGATTACTGTTATTACAGTGTTTTTTTGCGGTTAATAAAAGGATCGGAATTGTTATTATGTTTTGTAATTATTTAAATGGGGGATTGCTATAAAAGATTGAAATGATAGAATGCCTCGTTTTCATTTTTAGATGTGCAAAATTTCGTTTAGTTTTATTTGTGTTTAACAATAAAATTTATGTTCTAATTTAAAAACAACCAACAAAATAATTTTCAAAAGGAAATTTCAATGTCACAAAAAATAGACTTTAAAACTATAGTCTCAATGCTTGATGTGAGTGCGGTACAAGCTAATTCGACTCAAAAAGAAATTGCGGAATATGCCGATCTTGCTATCAAATATGATTGTAAAGCGGTGTTTGTGCTTCCTTCGTTTCTTTCGTTTTTACGGGATTATCGGAGCGAACACAAAGGTAAATTTTTAATCGGTGCGCCGGTTGGTTTCCCCGCAGGCGGCGTAACTACAGAGGTGAAAGTTCTTGAAGCAAAAAGTTATCTCAAATTCGATGCCGATGAATTCGACCTGATGATCAATGTCGGATTCTTACTAAGCGGAAAGTATCAAGAAGTTCTCGACGATATTAAAGCGGTTAAAGATGCAATCGGCAGCAAAACTCTCAAAGTAATTATCGAATGTCATTATCTCGATAATGACCTTATGAAACGTGCCGCCGACGCTGTTATTAACGGAGGCGCTGAATGGGTAAAAACCGGCACCGGTTGGACTCCAACCGGAGCAACTTTTGACAATGTCACTTATTTGAAAAGTATTGTTGGTAATGCCGCAAAAGTAAAAGCGTCGGGAGGGATAAGAAGTTTGGAGACCATTCTAAAAATGATCGAACTAGGTGTTGAACGTTTTGGTGTAGGCGGAAGTACAAAAAAAATTCTCGCCGAAGCCGAACAACAATTGAAATAAAGAGAATTGGTAATATATAGTGTAATATATAGTCATTACATTTTAAATTTCGGTTTTTATTACCAAAGAGCTGTTCACCCGAATCATCCTTTCAGGGCGAATTTATAGACAATTTTTTTGACTCAAAAACAAGTTGTAGTTATTAAAAAATATTTCAACGTTTATTGACAATATTTTCAATTAAAAAAATAAAAAACGAATTTTAAAGTGTAATTGGTATATCAGTAGAATATTTGTTTTTCAACTTTTGTTTTTCAACAATCAACTTTTTCAACAACAACAATCAACAATTAACTTTTAACTTTTAACAATCAACTATTAAAACTTATTTCAAACTAAATAACAAAAAAGGAACAAACTCAAATGGCAATCTCAATGACTCAAGCCGAACAAAAAGCAATCAATACGATACGAAGTCTTTCAATGGAAGCGGTTCAAAAAGCTAATAGCGGACATCCGGGTACTCCGATGGCTTTGGCACCGCTTGGTTATATTCTCTTTAACGAGATACTAAAATATGATCCGGCTCATCCGAATTGGTCTGCTCGTGATAGATTCGTTCTTTCAGTCGGACATGCTTCTATGTTGTTATATTCTCTTCTGCATCTTTCCGATGTCAAACAACTTGATTCGAATGGATTTCCTACTATTGAATCAGCTATTACTCTTGAATCGATCAAAAATTTCCGTCAGCTTGGCAGCCGTTGCGCCGGACATCCCGAATACGGACACGCTTCCGGTATTGAAGTCACAACTGGTCCTTTGGGAGCGGGAGTCGCTACAAGTGTTGGAATGGCGATTGCAACACAATGGGCTGCTGCCAAGTACAATAAGCCGAATTTTGAATTGTTTAACTCAAACATATACGCAATTTGCGGTGACGGAGATATGATGGAAGGTATAAGTTCCGAAGCCGCATCGCTCGCGGGACATCTGAAATTAAACAACTTATGTTGGTTCTATGACGATAATGGAATTACAATCGAAGGAAGTACATCGCTCGCATTCACTGAAAATGTTGCCAAGCGATTCGAAGCGTACAATTGGAATGTTTTACATGTTGACGACGTAAATGATCTCCCGCAGCTTCGCACTGCAATTGATACTTTTAAAAATACCAAAGATAAACCAACTCTGATAATTGTGAAAAGTCAAATTGCTTTTGGTTCGCCCAAGTTAGCCGGTTCGCATGAAGCACACGGCGCACCGCTTGGCGAGGAAGAAGTCAAAATAACAAAAAAAGTTTATGGATTTGACCCCGAACAAAATTTTGCTGTAGATAAAGAAGTTTATCAAATATTTGAAAATGGAATCGCTAAACGCGGTGCCGAATTGTATAAAAAATTTAACGAGACATTCGATAAATACAAAAAAAATTATCCCGAACTAGCCGCCGAAATTGAAACTATCTTTTATAACGAATCAAAGCTTCCATCCGGTTGGGATTCAGAGCTGACACCTTTCCCGCCCGATACTAAAGGCATGGCATCAAGAGCGTCTTCGGGTAAAGTATTAAATCAAATAGCAGCGGGAATACCTTGGCTAATTGGAGGTTCCGCTGACCTCGCACCGTCTAATGTTACGTGGTTAAAATTGCCCGGCGCTGGTGAATTTAACGCAGAAAATAGAACCGGACGAAATATACATTTTGGTATTCGTGAACATGCAATGGGGTCGATTGCAAACGGAATAACTTTATCTGGACTTCGTGCTTATTGTGCTACATTTTTCGTATTTTCAGATTACCTACGGCCGGCTATTCGATTGAGTGCTTTAATGAATATTCCATCTATTTATATTTTCACACACGATTCAATCGGTGTAGGCGAAGACGGTCCTACACATCAACCTGTAGAGCATCTAGCCGCATTAAGAGCTATTCCTAATGTCGCCGTATTTCGGCCTGCCGATGCAAACGAAGTAAGTGAGTCTTACAAAGCGGCGATTAAACTCAAAAATACACCGTCGGTTTTAGTTCTATCGCGTCAGAATCTTCCGACGCTTGATCGTACAAAATTCGCATCGGCAGAAGGTGTTGTGAAGGGCGGTTACGTTTTAATTGATTCGTCTGACAATAAACCTGATATTATTCTTATTGCGTCAGGAAGTGAAATCGGAATTTGTGTTGAAGCATGGGAACGTTTAACTTCAGACAATAAAAAAATTCGGGTCGTGAGTTTACCTTGTTTTGAACTATTTGAAATTCAGCCGCAAGAGTATAGAGATACTGTTTTACCGCCGTCTGTAAAAAAACGAATTGCTGTCGAGTTAGCTGTAGAGCAAGGTTGGCGAAAGTATATCGGTGATCAGGGACGTTTTATCGGTATGCAATCGTTTGGCGAGAGTGCGCCGGCGGGTCAACTGATGAAACATTTCGGAATAACATGCGATAAAATTTGTGAAACAGCAAAAGAATTGTTAAGGTAATAAACTACTCTCTCTTGAATTTTCGATTCGAGCCGCCAAATTACTTATCGGGTAATATATCAGTGGAATTTTTGTTTTTAACTTTTTTGTGGTTTATGAATTTTAAAACAAACCTTATTTTCAACCTCATTTTTCTTAACAAAACAACCTTAGTAGCAATGAATCACCAAAACACGAAACCTTATTACCTTATTATTCGATTTATTTATTGTAACGAAAATTGAATTTTTAAGAGAGGGAAGTATATTACCAATTTTTTATATTACGAAACATGCGAAATAGGCGAAATTTTTATTTCATATTTTTTCGTATGTTTCGTTTTTTTGTGTTTTGTATTTCAAAAAAATTTATGAGAGAGCTTGTTGAAAATTATTTTTTTATATTATGAAACAACGAAATAGACGAAAATTTTATTTCATATTTTTTGAGTATTTTGTTTTTCAACAAATATTATTATTTCTTATTAACATTAAATTAAAATTATGGACATATTGAATAAAGTCATTGATTTTTCGTTACGTTATCGTTTTGTTGTTATTTTTGGGGTGTTATTATTTAGTGTTTTGGGTTTGTATTCTTTGCAGCATCTTGATATTGACGCATTCCCGGACACAACGCCGATTCAAGTTCAGATCAATACTAATGCACCAGCACTTGGACCGGAAGAGATTGAAAAGCAAATAACTTTTCCTGTAGAGCAATCGATTAGCGGTTTGCCCGGTCTTTTAGAGATGCGGAGTGTTTCCAAGTTTGGTTTTTCGCAAGTTGTTGTTGTGTTTAATGACAGTATCGATATTTATTTTGCACGGCAATTAATTGGTGAACGTCTTAATACAGTTGAATTACCGGATGGAATTGCCAAACCCGAAATGGGGCCTATTTCAACTGGACTTGGTGAAGTATTAAATTACATTGTTGTTGGTCAAGGAACAGATAAAACAGAATTACGGATGATTCATGATTGGCAAGTTCAACCTGTTATGGAGTATGTTCCGGGAACTGCAGAAATCAATTCGTGGGGCGGTTTCAAACGGCAATTTCAAATTCGGCTCGACCCGGATAAATTATTGAAACACGGTTTGACTTTTGATCAAGTAATTGAATCGGTACAAAAGAATAATCTAAACAGCGGAGGCGGAATTATTAGTCGGCCTGGCGGCGGGGGGTCGCTTTTCGTGCAAGGAATCGGGCGGACTATAAATATTGAAGAGATTAGGCAAATTGTTATTTCATCGGAAAATGGTATTCCAATTTTAATTTCAGATATTGGCGATGTTGTTATTGGTCACGAAATTCGGCGCGGTGCGGTTACCGCAAATGGACAAGGCGAAGTGGTGATGGGACTCGGTTTTATGCTCATGGGTGAAAATAGTCATCGTGTTACAACTGCAATGAAAAATAAGTTAGAATCTATCGAGCAGAATTTGCCGGCTAATATTCAGCTCAAAACTGTTTATGACCGTACAGAATTAGTAAATTTTGTAATTGATACGGTAAGGAAGAATCTTTTTGACGGCGGTTTGTTGGTGATTGCGGTTTTATTTGCGTTTCTAGGTAATATTAGGGCAGCGTGTATAGTTGCGATGGTGATTCCGTTATCGATGCTTTTTGCGTTTACGGGAATGTACAAATTTGGAATTGCCGCAAGTTTATTGAGTTTGGGCGCACTTGATTTCGGGTTAGTTGTGGATAGTTCGGTGGTGATGATTGAAAATTGTGCGCGTAAACTTTCTGACAATTCTTGTAACGATAAATCGCGGATAGAAGTTATTCGTGATGCAGCGGTTGAAGTTCGGAAGCCGACGATGTTTGGCGAGTTGATTATTATGATTGTGTATCTGCCGATTTTAACGCTTGAAGGAGTCGAGGGCAAAATGTTTCGTCCGATGGCTTTGACGGTAATTTTTGCTTTGCTGGGTTCGATGATTTTATCGTTGACTTTAATGCCGGTTTTAGCAAGTATATTTCTACCGCGAAAAATCTCGGAGCGTGAGCCGTTATTAATGAGGCTGTTTAAGTTGATGTATTTACCGGTATTGAAATTTTCGTTACGGCATAAGGCTGCGATTTTGGGGTTTGCGGTTTGTGTGTTGATTGTTGCGTTTGGAATGATTGCGCCGCATCTCGGATCAGAGTTTATTCCGCGTTTGTCGGAAGGTGCTATTGTTGTCGGGGTTGTTAGACCGGCTGGAACTGATATTGAAGAGTCTGTTCGGTACAATACGGAGATGGAAAAAGTTTTGTTACAGAATTTTCCCGACGAAATAAACAATGTTTGGAGTCGGATTGGTTCAGCAGAAATTAGCACAGACCCGATGGGAACGGAGTTGACGGATATGTTTATTTCGTTGAAGCCGCGTTCGCAATGGACACGGGCAAAAACGCAAGCAGATTTAACGGAAGCAATAGAATTAACGTTGCGCGATTTGCCCGGACAACGTTTAGGATTTTCGCAGCCGATAGAAATGCGCATAAACGAGTTAGCTTCGGGTATTCGTGCTGATTTAGCTGTAAAGCTGTTTGGGGATGATTTAGATTTATTAGTAGAAAAAGCAAGTGAAATAGAGCAATTACTTAATTCAATTCAGGGGGCGGCGGATGTTTCGGTCGAACAAATTACGGGTCAGCCGATGTTACAAATAAAAGTGATGCAAGAACGGTTAGCTTTTTATGGAATACCGGCGAAAGAGGTTTTGGAGTTAGTAGAGTCTATTGGAAATAAGGTTGTCAGCGAGGTGATTGACGGAGAGTTACGATTTCCGCTGGTGATTCGATTACCAGACAAATATCAGGAGGATCCGAAATCGGTGATGGAGATTCCGATTTTAACGCCGAGCGGCGCACAAATTCCGTTAGGGCGGTTGGCTGCGGTAGAGATTATTGAAGGACCGTCAACTATTTCGCGGGAATGGGGGATTCGGCGAATTACAATTTCGGCGAATGTAAGGGGGCGTGATCTTGGCAGTTTTGTAAGTGAGGCGAAAAGGAAAATCTCTGAACAAGTTATAATGCCGACAGCGCGTTATCGTGTAGAGTTTGGCGGTCAATTTGAGAATCTTGATCGCGCGAAGTTAAGATTAATGATTGTGGTTCCGGTTACGCTTTTGTTGATTTTTATGTTGTTGTATTTAACGTATAGAAATTTAATTGATGCGTTAAGGGTATTTACGGGGATACCGTTTGCGTGGGTTGGAGGAATTTTTGCTTTATGGATAAGGGACATGCCGTTTTCGATTTCGGCTGCTGTTGGATTTATTGCAATGTCTGGTGTTGCGGTGCTTGATGATATGATTCTTGTCTCGTATATTCGGCAACTTCGTCAAAAGGGAATTGAGTTACAGGAAGCGGTAATGCAAGCAGCTATTACGCGTTTAAGACCAGTATTAATGACAACTTTGGTAGCGAGTCTTGGATTTTTGCCGATGGCGTTCAGTACAGGAATTGGTGCTGAAGTTCAACGTCCGTTAGCGACTGTTGTAATTGGCGGAGTCATAGGTGCAATGATTATGTCATTGCTTGTACTACGTGTATTGTACATGGTGTTCAATTTCAAAAAATAAATTCAAAAAAGTAAGAAAGATAAAATACAAAAAATAAATTACAACGCAAACAAATCGTGTCGCCGCAGGTAACACAAAAATTTACACAGACTCCTTCAAACCGCCGCGATTTTAATAATTTTTATTTCCCACAATTATAAAATAATACAAACAAACAAAATACGGCAAAAACGAATTGTGTCGCCACTGGCGACACAATTGGCATGGTCTCGTTAAAATCGTCCAAATTTAATAATTTTTATTCCTCGCAATTATAAAATAATACAAACAAACAAAATACAGCAAAAACGAATTGTGTCGCCACTGGCGACACAATTGACACAGTCTCAATCAATTCTGCAATTTTAATAATTTTATTAACCGCGGTTACAAAATAATACAAAAATATGGAGAAACGCTATGAAAAAGAAACCAACATTGGCGGATTTATCTTTATCTAAAAATTTATTCAGTGAAATTACTTTACTCATTGAGCAGAGTAAATCGGGAGTTCAGATTTATGCCAATAGTACGTTAACAATGTTGTACTGGCATATTGGAAAACTTATCAATGATGATATTTTGCAAAACAAACGAGCGGAATACGGCAAACAAATTGTGCCATTATTAGCGTCACAATTAACAGAACAATACGGGCGGAGTTATGAAGTTCGTAATATTCGCCGAATGATGCAGTTTGCGGAGTTTTTCCCCGAAATCGAAATTGTGTCACCACTGGCAGCACAATTGACATGGACGCATTTTATAGAAATTTTATCGCTTAAAACTTCCGAAGAAAGATTGTTTTATGCACAATTAACTGCTTCTGAACATCTTTCAAAACGTCAACTTCGTCGAAAAATTGCAACAAAGACGTATGATCGGACGGAATTAGCCAATTTTCAAATTGGAGTTAATTCTATTATTCCGCCGAATGTCTTTAAGGATCCTTATGTATTAGACTTTCTTGGTCTGAAAAATACTTATCTTGAAAAAGACATGGAAGAAGCAATTTTGCGTGAATTGGAGGAGTTTATTCTGGAACTCGGTAATGGGTTTGCGTTTCTTGAAAGACAAAAACGAATAATTCTTGATGGCGAGGATTTTTATCTGGATTTACTTTTTTATCATCGAAAAATTAAACGGCTTGTTGCTATCGAATTAAAACTAGGCAAGTTTGAGGCGAAATATAAGGGACAAATGGAATTGTATCTCAAATACCTTGACCGCTATGAAAAAGCGGAAGGTGAAAATTCACCGATTGGTTTAATTCTCTGTGCTGGTGAAAGTCGTGAACAAATTGAGTTACTTGAGATGCACAAAGACGGAATTATGGTTGCGGAATATTTGACTGAATTACCGCCCAAAAAAGAATTAGAAAAAAAATTGCATGCCCTTTTATTAGAAGCCCGCGAAAGATTAGCAACAAACACCCGCAAAACCAAAAGACAACAATTACAATAGGGAATTTCAACGATGTCCTTGTTATGCGGTCTTATCAACAACAATATTCCTGTAATTTTAAAATTCTACTTAAATATTATGATGAATTTTAGGGAAATATTATGATTCATGTAAAAATTCAAAAACTTGGTACAATCAGCGAGGCTGATATTGAAATCGGCGTTAATACAACCGATCAAGAAAAGTTCAAGTTATTTTCACGTTTATTACCTGAATCGAAATAACTTTATTCGACAAAACTATTATCACAATAAACGAAATACAAGATCAAATCATAAATTTACATCACAATTTATTTTTTTGCGGGAACGCGGTCGTCTCGACCGCATTTTTAGTTTTGTTTTTTTGACAGGATTACAAGATTACAGGATTGACAGGATTTTTAAATAATAAATTAAAAGAATCAAAACTTGAAACCATCAATCAGTTGTTAGTGATTTGAACTTATAATCTGTGATAATTTCCGCATACGAACTAAACTACTATCCTGTAAATCCTGTAATCCTGTTTATCCTGTCAAAAAAAAATTCCACTGATATATTACTAAAATTGGTTTTGTAGAAATTATTTTGGAGACAAGGGTAATATTTG
>JAITKS010000431.1 GCA_031278315.1 Planctomycetaceae bacterium
GATGCAGGCGGGACGCCTGCGTTCCCGACGGCTAAAATATTTTTTAGTAATTCACTTTAATTTAAAATCTAAAATTACAAAATCTGATTTCTCTGATTTCTCTGATTTCTCTGTGTTCTATGTGGTTAATAAAAAAAATATTCCACTGATATATTACTAAAAAACGAATTTTAAAGTGTAATTGGTATAAAATCGCCCTAAAAGGGCGATCAGATATTGGATCAATAATAGTGATTAGCGATTCGAACTTATAATCGGTTCTAATTTCCGCATGCGAACTAACCACTAACCACTGACCACTAACCACTATACTAATACGGGTATATTCAAATAAATCATTAGTTGGTAAATCCACGGATGAGTCCATGGGTTCCACACGGGATATGAAACGGAAAAGATTGACAAGATCAAAAGAATTAAACAAATTCCGCGTCCGATTGTGTAATTCGATAATTTGTCGGCGGCACCAACTAGCGGAACACACCAAAGCGGAATCAACCAAAATAACCATCTTAAAGCCGAACTCACTCCGCCGTAACTGCGTTGATTTTGTCCCATTAATAACAAGTAAAACGAAATCACTACCAAGCTAATTGCTAAAATTATAGCTGCTGTCAAACGTAATTTTATGTCATCTTTTTTGAATAACCACATAAAAATTCCGGCAAAACTTAATATCCAAACCGGCGTGAGCGAAAATAATCCATGATGTCCGATAGTAGCATGCAGAAAATAAACTAAACGTGATTTTTCACCTTTGTCAACACCTTGCGGATTGTGCCAGTAACTTTTTACCGGTTGACTGTTCTTATCAGGATTGCGTTGATATTCAAAAAAATACCAGTCTTTATTTCCATAAGCAGGACGAATATCGTGATGAGCAATATAATTCGTTACGAAAAATCCGGCAAATACTATTATTGCCGCCGGTACGAATCCTATCAAAGTCTGACGCGGAAATTTCCACAATAACAAACAACCTAACACGAAACCAAAAGCAATTGCCGGCATATCACATGCGAAAGCGAATACGCCGAAAAGTCCGGCTGCGGCAAAGTATCGTAATCGTTTTTCGCCGTCGAAAAATATGCGTACTGCTGTATAACTTGATATCGTTACACAAATCATCGCCGGAATATGATTATTTAACGTAACGATAAATGTTGATAAAAATGTCCCAAAACAAATAAACGCAACACAAAAAATGCGTCCCCAATCGCTTGTTCCGAATCGTTCAACAAGACGTGATAACAATACCCAACAAAAAACTATTGGTATCAAATTCAGCAGCACGAGCATTGTACGCACTACAAAATAACGATCTTCAGTGTCGCCGAGAGAAATCGGTTTGACTATTTTATCTGTCCCGCAAACAAATATATGATCTCTAATTTCAAGAAAATCGGAGACTTCGCTTGGCAAAGCAACGTTTGAATTTTGTTGCTCTGTTGCATTGAACAGATACTTTTGAATTAACCCGCTGCCGTGATAAATTACAGCATAAGGAACCGCCATGAGCGTCGGCAACAAAGGAGGTTTAGACGAATAAAGATAACCATTGTTGAGATCATCCGGTAATGCGTGTTTAACCATATCGATAGTATCGAATCCTTTTTCGCTTTGAACTTTATCGATTGCGTACCATACAATTTGTTCGATTTCGTTTCCGTTTTTATCTTTGATTTTACGTTTAACGCGCATATCGGGTTCGACCAAAGCACGAATCGTTGCCCATCTGCTGCGGTCGTTACCGCTTAATATTGGTGTTGAGTATAGTGCGTCTTTAACGAGTTCGCGATTAGTTTTATGCATTTCGCGGATATAACTTTCGTGAGCAATTTCACCGCGATCAAGACGTGCTTTCAATCGGTCTTTTTTGTCTTTGTAAAGTTTATTGTTGAGTCTCCATTTGTAGTTTTGTAATTCTTTATAATCGACTCGGTCTATTGACATAATTCGTCCGAACATGATTGATGTTGAAATCAAAATCAGCAAAGCGTAAATTTGTTGTCGTTTTATATTCATTTTTTATTATTATATTTTCTGAACACAATTATATGAAAATTGTGATCGGTTATTAGTTGAAATAATTGTTAAAGAAATATAACGCAGTTGTGAATTTTCGTAACAAAAAAGGCAGCAACTCGAAATGATGAATAATTAGCAAGTTTATAGATTGCATTTATAAATCTGTCAACTCCCCTTCCGCTGAAATATTTTACGTATCGTATTATGAATTTCGACCGATAAAAACGTATGATTTTGGTAATATATCAGTGTAATAATTTATTGTTGCCGGGATCGCGGTCGTCTCGACCGCATCTTTAGGCGTTTTTTGTACAAAAAAGATGCAGGCGGGACGCCTGCGTTCCCGCCAGCTAAAATATTTTTTAGTAATTCACTTAAATTTAAAATCTAAAATTACAAAATCTGATTTCTCTGTGTCCTCTGTGTCCTCTGTGGTTAATAAAAAAAATATTCCACTGATATATTACTAAAAAACGAATTTAAAAGTGTAATTGGTATATAAAATTGTATATTGACTTTTTATCCCCCCTCTTGTCTTATCTGAAATATAGGTTAACATTTTACCCTTTATTATTTGTTCCGGCTTGAATATTTTCATTTTTAGCTTGCACAATTAAGCTGTGATTATACCAAACGCATAATAGAATTTTTTAACTGCTCTCACTTTAATTTTCGATTAGCGTCATCTGTTTACCTATCGGAATCGGGTTTTACTGAATACGCCTTTATACCGCTGAAATTCATAGTATGTTCGTATAGTTTGTAACACAACACAGACAGACAAATTTCACGTGCAAGCAGCTAAAATTTTTTGTAACAAAAATTTTAGAAAACGTTAATGCGTCAGCTTAACATTTCATCAAATTGTAAACATCCAGCGGACTTCAAGTTGAATTATTCGTTGTTAT
Source organism: Planctomycetaceae bacterium (assembly GCA_031278315.1). Classification (GTDB taxonomy): domain Bacteria; phylum Planctomycetota; class Planctomycetia; order Pirellulales; family Thermoguttaceae; genus WRKP01. The sequence goes on from JAITKS010000431.1 coordinate 2,937, forward strand.
CCGTTTGCTGAACAGCGTATATTTATTGCTGGCGTAGCTCAATCGGTAGAGCAGCTGATTTGTAATCAGCAGGTTGCGGGTTCGAGTCCCATCGCCAGCTTTAAGAATAAAAGTTAAGAATGAGATTTGAATTTTGGTATTTGAACATTTCAATATAATTTTTATAATAAACGTTACACATAATCATTATTCATAATTTAATGTACTCATGTTAATATAATATTGATATGTATTCACAATACGTGTAATAATTATGTATCGTATAAATTTCAGCGCAGTATCCGATAAAGAAGTATCAGTATAAAGAAGTAAAAAAATATAAAAGCCTGTTTTCCTATTAGTAAGTTAGTAAGCGGGCGGCTCAAACCGAAATTCAAGCGAGGTCTGTTTAGTTAAATTATAATATTAGCGAACAAATAATTACGGGGGATTTCCCGAGCGGTCAAAGGGGGCAGACTGTAAATCTGTTGTCATCGACTTCGGAGGTTCGAATCCTCCATCCCCCAGTTGCTTGGTTTGTTATTTTACAGTATCGTCTCAACATAATTGTCGTTGGAAGGCATCGTTGAAGGGCATCATAGAATTTAGTGTTGCCGTGTTTAAATTGCGTTGTTTGTGTGATTTTGTCAATTGAACGATGTCATTATTTAACAACGATTTTATTATTTAACGATGTCATTTTTTTGCGGTTAAAGCAAACGATAATTCAAAGTGAAATTACTGTAGAATTTTAGTTTTTTTCAAAGCGGGTGTAGCTCAATGGTAGAGCAGCAGCCTTCCAAGCTGAATACGAGGGTTCGATTCCCTTCACCCGCTTTGTTGTAGTTTGCTGTTGTAGCTCAGTTGGCAGAGCACGTCCTTGGTAAGGACGAGGTCGTGAGTTCGAGCCTCACCAATAGCTTGCTTACTTACGTACCATTTACGCATTACGTTTTGAAATCATTGTTGAGTGTTATGTCAGTTTGTTATTATCGCGTGTTGATTTGATTCGATTTTTTTGAATGTATGTCAAATGTATGTCAAATGTGTGTCAATCAATTGCAACTCATAATTTCAGACAAAACGTAATTTGCAAGACTGTTCAAATCAGCGGAGAAAAGGTTTTTTCGTTGTCCGAATAAACGTGTGAATGTTGTTTTAAGTTTAAGTTAGATTCAAGATTTTATAAGTTTAACGTAATTTATCTATTATTTTACGTTTTTCAGATTAATTGAATTTTTCAGATTAATTGAAATCTTAAATATCAGAATTTACTTTAAATAAAACAATTACGGCTCGATAAAAGATAACATGATATTAACGTTGGCTGAATGGAGTAACGATGTATATAGTACAATTGCAGCACAATTTATTGTTTCAAAAATTACAGCATGATTCGATCAATTCGATTTGGTTAAGTTTATATTTTTGTAACGATATTTTTTGTGTTTAGATTGTGTGAACCGTTGCGCTATTAAGGAGGCGAAGCTGCCCAAGCGGGACAGCAAGACACTGAACGCAAAGCGCACTCTCACCCGAAGTCGGGTATAACTTTTAGAATTTAGGAGATTTTTGAAATGGCTAAAGAAAAATTTGAAAGAACTAAACCCCACGTAAACGTGGGAACTATTGGTCATATTGATCACGGTAAAACTACATTGACTAGTGCGATTCTTGCTGTACAAGCGGCAAAAGGATTGGCTAAAGTCAAGAGTTACGCCGATATCGCAAAGGGCGGCACAGTTCGTGACGCTACGAAAACCGTAACGATTGCCGTCGCTCACGTAGAGTACGAGACGGAAAAAAGACATTACGCTCATATCGATTGTCCGGGACACGCTGACTTTATCAAGAATATGATTACAGGTGCAGCACAAATGGACGGCGCAATTCTTGTAGTTTCTGCCGCCGATGGTCCAATGCCGCAAACTCGTGAACACGTCTTACTTGCACGTCAGGTAAATGTTCCGAATCTAGTAGTATTTTTAAACAAAGTCGATTTACTCGACGACCCCGAATTGTTAGAACTAGTCGAACTCGAAATTCGTGATCTACTCAGCAAATACGATTTTTCTGGTAATGACGTCCCGATTATTCGCGGTTCTGCTGTTCAAGCTCAACTAAATCCAGCAGACCCGGAAAAGTCAAAATGTATTTCAGAGCTAATGGAAGCTCTCGACAATAACATTCCCGAACCTGTAAGAGAACAAGATAAACCTTTATTGATGGCAATCGAAGACGTGTTTTCTATCGAAGGCCGCGGAACTGTTGCAACAGGTAAAATTGAACGCGGAGTTGTTAAAGTCGGCGAGGAAGTTGAAATTATCGGATTCAGCGACGAAAAACAAAAAACCGTTGTTACAGGTGTCGAAATGTTCAAGAAAGAACTTGAACAAGGTCAAGCTGGTGACAATGTCGGACTTTTGTTGCGAGGTATTAAAAGGGACGAAATTCAAAGAGGTCAAGTTATCGCCAAGCCGAATACTATTACTCCGCACACCGAATTCGAAGCCGAAGTTTATGTATTATCGAAAGATGAAGGCGGACGTTCAACGCCGTTCTTCTCTGGTTATCGTCCGCAATTCTATTTCAGAACAACAGATGTTACCGGCGCATTGACCTTGCTAGGCGATGCAGAAATGTGTATGCCGGGTGATAATGTTAAGTTAAAAGTAGAATTGATCTCGCCGATTGCAATGTCTGAAAATGTAAGATTTGCAATTCGTGAAGGCGGACGGACTGTAGGTTCAGGTGTCGTAACGAAGATATTGAAGTAATTGAAAAAAAACGTTGAGTATAATGTTCAATCTTTAATTTCGGCTGTTCAAATATGTAAGCCTGCTTTCCGATTTTAGGCAAGCAGGCGTCAGTTGCCGAAATATAAAGAGCGAAAAAAATTAAAAGTAATTGCATGAAGTTGATTAAATTTGCGTAACGAAAATTATTTGCAGACAAACATCAAGGACAAGTTTGTGCTTATCATTTTTTAATTTGTTGTTCTCAAAAAACTTTTGATTGTAATTAAATCAGCAGCTTAAAAATTGTAAAAGTTTCTTACTATGAGTTTCGGTGATAAGAAGGTTAATTATTAAAAAGTCTGTGGTAAGCAGGCGAATCAAACCGAAAATTCGAGTGAGAGCTGAGCCGTTTATAAGTCAATTTTTCAATTTTCAATATTTCAATATTTCAATATTTCAATCTGGACAAGTCCTGATGAGTTTGAATATTAACTTCGCGTATAAGTAGGTAAATAACAGTGTAGAGTGCAATTCAAATATATTTCAAATAGACTTTAGTTGTGTAGCTTTTCTATATCTGTTTCAACGATTTTTACAGGGGAGTAGTTTAGTGGTAGAACTGCGGCCTCCAAATCCGCTGGTGGGGGTTCGATTCCCTCCTCCCCTGTCAACTTGAATTAACGAAAAAACAACTTGAATTAACGAAAAAAATTTTTTCTGTAGAACGAATAATGAAATAACAGAAATTACAAAAAGACAAAATATCGGTTTTATTGTCTTTTATTGAATTGTCGGAGTTATTTCTAATAAATGAAATTTCATTGATTATAAACTTTAAGTTCGTACTATAAATTCAGCGTGATAAGGTGTATTCATTCAAACAATTCAAACTATGATTTTCATTAATTAAACAGAAACAGTATCAATTACCGAATTTTAAAACGTGAGCGGTTTAACAAACAACCTGCGGAATTATTGTAACGAAAATTATAATCAGTACAGAATTTTACGCAGGACAATTAATTAATAACAATAATTAATAACAAATTTAATTTTACGAATAAAAATAAAATGATTGACCTTATTAAGGCATTTTTCAGTTTTAGACGCTATAAAGCTAGTCAAGGTTCTCGGACGAGACGATTGACAGCTTTGGGCGTTTTTATAATTTTCGCAAGCGGTGCTTATAGATTTTTTGTTACATCCCCAGAATTATTTTTTATCAAAGATACGCAAAATCAACAAATTGTGATAGGCAGTATTGCAATTGCGATTGCGCTTTTTGGAGCATGGTTTGCGTTTAGGCTCGTAAACTGGCCGACATTCGCCAATTTTCTCGTATCTGTTGAGGGTGAGATGTTGAAAGTTTCGTGGCCAAATTGGCAGGAATTGTATTCGTCTACGGTTGTTGTCTTGACGTTGTTTCTAATTTTAGCCGGCATGATCTTTATTTTCGATTTAGCGTGGATGACAATTTTCAAATTAATTCGAGTTATACCGTAAGCGTATTTTAGGAGAAATAATAGGAGTGTTTAGTTGCATAGGAGCAGATCATGTTAGAATCGAATTTAGAAAATAACGCAAGTGATCAGATTGATTATCAGGCAAATAGTGAATCTGTTGCCGTTGATACAGTTGATACAACCGATAATTTAATTGCGGATACAGATAATGTTGCGGTTGCGGTTGCGGATCCGAGTACAGCGGATAAAGATTTATCTGTTGAAAATAAAATCGAAAAAAAGAAAAAAAAGTCAACAGAAAAAGAAAGTAAGAAAGACCAAAGCAAGAAAAAAAACAAGGCTGAAGTCAAAGAAAAAGCTGCTGATAAAATCGAAAAAACAGCTGAAAGTGAAATCCCGAAAGGTAAAGATTGGTATATCTTAAAAGTACAAGTAAACCGTGAAGATATAATAAAGAAAAATCTGCTAAAACGTGCAAAAATAACCGGTTTAGAGCAATTTTTCGGTGATATTTTAGTTCCGACTGAAAAAATTACTGAAATTCGTAATGAAAAAAAACGTGTCGTAAAACGTGTAGTCCAACGGAAATTGTATCCGGGTTACATAATGATTAATATGGAAATAAACGATGACACGTGGTTTCTAGTAAGAGAAACGCCGGGAATCGGTGATTTCACCGGAGCAATTGGAAAACCAACGCCAATGTTACCGCACGAAGTTCAAAGAATGCTCGCAGCAGAAAAAGAAGACCCGGCTGAATCGCCAAAACTTAAAGTTGGATATAGTATCGGTGATCAAATTAAAATTAAAGAGGGAAGCTTTGAAAGCTTAAACGGAGTTGTCGACGCAATTGATTATGCAAGCGGACGAGTCGTTGTAATTGTTAACATGTTTGGAAGAAGTACGCCGGTTGATTTAGAGTATTGGCAAATTGAGCAAAATTCAGGATAACATATAAAAAACATTTTGGAAAATTCAGTTTTGCTTTTCAAAAGAATAAACAAGAATTACAAGATAGTTAAATATGAATTTATGACAAAATTGTCCAAGTTTTCAAACAAAACAAAAATTTCAAATGAGAAAAGTAAGAAAATATAGAAGAATATATCGGTAATATTTTTTTGGTGTTTTTTCTCATTTGAAATTTAAGATTAAATTTGTCAAATAAACATTGTTTTCAAGGTGATGTTATAGTTCGGTTTTATTGGTCTCGTGTATTTTATTTATCTTGTTGTTTCATATTTGTCCTCTGTGTTTTTTGTGATATGAATCACGACTCTTGAATTAAAAAAATCCGCCGATATACTTCTCACTCTTGGAAATTAGATTTATGTTACAAAAAATAAAGCTGATTTTCTTTGTCATTTCAGGTTAAATATTCTACTGAATAGTTACTAAAAAATTACAAAAAGGAGAAAAAATTTATATGATGATATCATATTGGACTTTAATTGACACGAACAAAGGAATTTATTCTGACGATTTTCATTATCAGAGTTACGGTAACGACGACGGAATTCGTGCGGCAGAGTATCGGATGAAACGTCTTCACAGCGGCAGATCGGATGGAATTGATGTTATTACGATTGACAATGGATTGCTTTCGTTTGAAATTTTGCCGACACGCGGTTTCAGTATTTACAAAGTGCGGTATAACGATATTGAGTTGAAATGGGATTCACCTAATTTGTGGCCGGTTCATCCATCGTTTGTACCGATTTATGATCCAAGCGGTTTAGGATGGCTTGAAGGCTTTACGGAATGGTTTGTTCGTTGCGGTTTGGAAAGCAACGGTTCGCCCGAATTTGATGCAAACGGCAAATTAATTTATCCAATTCACGGACGAATTGCCAACATTCCTTCTGATTATGTCCGTCTAACTGAAAATATAGGTACAAAAGAAATTTCGTTAAATGGCAAAGTATTTGAAACGAAATTATTTTTTAAGAAATTTGTTTTGGATACAACGTTGATAACTTGGTTTAACTCTACAAAATTTACGATTCGGGATACTGTTACTAATCTTTCTTCTGTGCCGAATGAATTTGAATTATTGTATCATATCAACACGGGGCAGCCGTTTGCTTCGCCCGGCGGCCGTGTAGTGATTCCGTTTGATCGTCTTGTGCCGCAAACTAATACCGCAGCTGAAAATTTACATGAATGGGATAAACTCGGCCCCGAAATAACCGGAAGTGAAGAAGTTGTTTTTTATTTTAAACCCGGTGTGAATGCAAATGGAATTTGCAAAACGATGCTAATTAATTCAACGGGAGACAAAGCGTTTGTGTTATCGTTTAGGCGGGATTCGTTACCGTATTTTGCTCTGTGGAAAAGCCGGCTTGCGAACACAGACGGTTATGTTTGCGGTTTAGAACCGACAATTAGTTTTCCGAATAAGCACTCATTTGAAAAACAACATGGCAGAGTTGCAAAATTGAATCCGCAAGAATCGCGATCTTTCGAGTTAAATTTTGAAATTCTCAATGATCCTAAAATTATTACTGAAACAGAAACTGAAATAAAAAATTTCAAAACAAAAGGAAAAATAGAATCCAAACCGATAAAAGAGTGGTCATAATTAACGTTACAAAAAAGAGTAATTTACTGTAAACTCATTACACTTTAAATTTCGGTTTTTATTACAAAAGAGCTGTTCACCCGAATCGCCTTAACGGGGCAATCAGCATTAGCGTGGGGCAACTAATTACGGAAAAAATATAACACACCAAAACCCTGTAAGGGCGGCAGCAAAAAATTTATTTATGATCTCTAGCCTTGTGCCTTTGCTGGGCGAATTCATAGACAATTTTTTGACTCAAAAACAAGTTGTATTTATTAAAAAATATTTCAACGTTTATTGACAATATTTTCAATTACAAAAAAATAAAAAAAGAATTTTAAAGTGTAATCGGTATATAATCACAGATGATTGTTACTCAAAATATAAATAACTTAAAAAATAATTAACCTAATTTTCATACAAAACTAATTTATCTGAATCATGACTCCTAATAATGAACGTGTTCAAAAAATTCAAAATCTTGTTAAACGGGGTGACTGGAAAAAAGCTTACAAAGAAGCTAAATTTTCTTTGAAATTATCAAATTCGCCGGAAATAAAATCTCTTGCGGTAATGTCGCTTTGGCTTTGGATTAAAGATCAAGTCAAACGAAATCAATACGAAGAGGCGAAAATAAATGTCCGGGAACTAATGCATCTCGGTACAGAATCTATTCCGTTAGATATTAAAAACGAGTTTACATCAATATTTCCGTTACTTGGTTTAACGTCGCTTTTGTCTGACGATTTGAAGAACGATACTACGTCAGCAAAAATTCAGACGCAGTTATTAGACCAATACATTATCCACAATAGTAAATCAGCTGACATGCTGCCGGAAACGCTGGAAGCAGCTGAACAAATTAAAAAAACATTTCAATTGATCGAATCGCGTCAAGATACCAAAGCAACAGAGATATTAGCTGCCATACCATTTAAGTCGCCGGCAGCAGAGTGGAAGTTGTTGATTCGCGGATTAATCGCACATTACAACGACGACAATAAAACCGCAACCGAATGTTGGCAGCGTCTCAATAATTCACGGCCAACGCATAAAATCGCTTCTAATTTACAAAATTTATTTAGAGATAAAAATAACGTTTACTCAAATAATGATATTGTAAAGCAATTTAATTTGTTCAAAGATAAATCTATTTCGTCACAATCAAGTAAAATTGATTTAATTGATAACTTACGAATTATCAACGATTGTTTAAAATTAGGCAAATATAAAGATGTTCTTTTTCGGCTGCCGATAATTCGTCAAACGGCTCAAAGTCAACATGCACGAATGTATGGACGAATTTTATATCAGGTATATGTACATTTACTTAAACGTGCGCAACCGGTAATCGTACGGCAATTTATCGAACAGAATTTACCTTTACCGCTCGACCCGCATGGCAATCGGACGTTTGCAATTCTGATTAACAGATTGATAAAGACAGATATGGAAATTCCTCTATGGCTGCGGCAGTCTGGTTTACATATTTACTGGAAAAAATTCGCAGAAGAAGATGTTGATCTAATTGAATCTTTTTCACCGCAAATGAAATCACGTGCTAAATCAATTGCATTTTACGAAATTATAGATAATGCTAGAGAAGCTCTCATGACGAAGTCTATACGTAAAATGATTATTAGTGATTTAAATAAACATAATTATTCATCAGTTGATAGTGACGAAGATTATTATGGTTCTGATTGGTTTACGTTCTATTATAAAAAGGCTATTGATGCAGACCCAACTAATATAATCGCTTTCGAGGATTTCGAATCTTTCCTACAAATGATGCAAGAGCCGGAGAAAGCAGACGGAGAAAAAAAAGCCGAATATGAAATAATACTAAATGATTTATATAAACAAATTTTTCAGCATAATACAGGAGATATTAAGTTACTTTATCAATTATTTGATACTTGTATATCGAGAAATAAATTTGACGATTCGGTTGAAATTTTAGCTAATATTGAGAATCTCAATAAAATTTCAAAAAATACAATTTACCGTAAATTAAAATTAACAATCTTTCAGTGCAGACAGGCTCTGCAAAAAAATGATTTAATAAATACAGAAAAATACATAACAGTATTTGATAATATACAAAATATTGACCCCATATATTATCGGTACAACTTGGTGATGCTTGCGTTAAAATTTATTTTTTCAATTAGAAAAGAAAATATAAAACAAGCGAAAGAAATATTGTCAAATCACAAAAAACATGGATTTGATAATATTCTGCCTATAATCTTTGCGGTATTATTTGAAACAAGAAGAATAAAAATCTCAAGTAAAATTGTAAAAAATTTAGAAAATTTATTTTATCAGGAAGTTCAGAAACCGCCTAAAAGTTCTTCTGTTGGTGCTATTAGTGACTTATTGAGTGGTGTCTTCGATAACAGTACAGAAATAACATATAAAGACGACATCTTTACAAATGAACATGTTCAAAAAGTTTTCAACTATATTAAAGAAATTGGCAGAATAAGATGGAAAAAAGAAAAAGATATTACTGGGGTATGTACTTTTATCTGGCATTATCTTACAAAATGTAATTCAGTAAGTTCGAGTAATAAACAAACAGTTGTAAAATTGTTTCAACGTCTGGCAAAAAGGGGAAAATCATTATTTCCTAATTCACCTATACTGACTTTTCTTGAATTGGAATCACTATACTGTAATATAGATCTACAGATTACTAATGTCCGCTTCTTCAGGGCATTTAAAAAAAAGAAAGTATTAGATAAAAGACTTAAAGAATTTACATTAAAGTATGGCAAATCGAAAGAAAATCCTGAAATAAGTATATTCATAGCAGCCGCAACAGAAAAGTTAAAAAAATCTATAAATGAAGATGCAGTAGAACAAATATTGAATTTCTTATGAAGTAACAAAAAAATAGTAAAAAACTTAACCTCTAAAAATCTCACATAAAAATTTATAGTTAAAATAAACGCGGCCGTCTTGACCGCTTATATTTAAGTATTTTTTGTACAAAAATTGTTTGGGCGGGATGTTTGCGATTTTTTTAAAATTATTTTTTTAGAAGTTGCTCTAATTTTTTATTGTAAAGTTGTATAAAAAATGTTGTATGGTAAAATCTCGAACCTTTGATTTTTGTACGTATTTTTGTGTTGCGGTGATTAAAACAATCATTAAATTACACATTCATCGTATTATGAATTTTG